>WALU01000027.1 GCA_015522685.1 Thermoproteota archaeon
AGATGTGTATAAGAGACAGGCATCCTCCAGCTGGGCTAAAGCTATCTCATAGTAGGCCCGCTCCTCCTGATCCAAGCTCCAGCCTCCCTATCATATTCAAACTCCTCCCTGACCCTCTCATCAATGTAACCTAGGAGTCGACCTATTCCGACCCGATCCAATAGCACGGAGTATCCCTCTAGCACGCCGAGCATGAGGGTGGATCTCAGACTGATGTGCATCAGCAGGTCATTGAGGCTGAGGAAGACCGCCTCAATGGGAACTGAGTATCTTAAAGAGAGGCCTAGGGTCTCATCGTAGAGCTCTACATCGCCATCTGTAATCACCAGCAGATCAAGATCGCTCTCCTCTCCCCATGAGCCTTTGGCGGTACTACCAAAAAGCAAGATCGCTAGCACCCTAGCATCCTTCCCTAGCTCCTCAACTATCAGCCTAGCTTTGGCCAGCGGTGAGGATGAGTGTCCGAGGTACTCCAGGGCGAGAGGGTCCTCCTCTAGAACATCGATTCTGGATAGGGTGTACCTCCCTTCCTTCCGCTCTATTATACCAGCGTCCAATAGCTCCTTTATCTTCCTTGATAGCCAACTATCACTCAGACCTAATCTGAGCTCGGAGTAGCTCTTTGGTCCCTCAGCTAACGCTAGAACTACCTTGCCCTCCGGGGTGATTTGAAGTGTTTTCATACTACTAAGTAAAGTTAGAATTACAAAATAAAGATATTGAAGAGCAGTTTCTCCAAGATTTGGCTATATCAGGCTCCTGAGGAAACTCTATCCTCTCACTAACATATCCCACCACTCAGATAGGGAAATGTTGAGATCATCAGCTTTAAGATGAGAAATGACTTTTAGACCTCTACGATCTTCACTTCTCAAGAAGAGAATTTTCAAGTAGGTTGGAGGAAGTTGCTGCTGAAGGAATGCGATCACATTGCCATTGCCCATGGACAGCTTAGCAAGGAGGAAACGGGAGGAACTCAGAGTCATACCTAGTATACCTTGGATTTTCACCGATTTCACTACAAAATTAAGACACCAAACCATTCCTCGGATTTCAAAGCATTTTCTCGACTAACTCTTCAGGAGAGAATACATCAACCTCATTAATCCAATTGAAGTGTCTCTTGTTGCGAGTTATAATTGAGGTCTCTAGCAGAACGGCTTGAGCTCCGATCACGTAGTCCCTAGCATGATGCCTAAATGGTAGATTCTTCCTGTTGATATAGGCCCTCTCAGCAACTATTTTAGCAACCTCTTCCGTGATTGGAGGTACTTCTGCATTTAAAGCTAGTAAATCTGCCTTCAGATCCTCAGTTCCCAAGCCTGAGTAGAGATACCAGAGCGCAGTTTCCGCATACACTATCGGGCTAATGAATACCCTGAACTGTTTTGTATTGATCCTCAGCCACGCAAGGAAGGATCTCTCCCCAAAGATCATGCTGTCAAGCATTATCTTCATTTCCAAGTTCAATTCCCCACTTCCCCCTGAAGAGTTCCGGACTTAGACCTCTCCTCTTAGCCTGCTCTAACTTGAGCGATCTTTTGGCCCACTCAGGGTCCTCTAATTCCACCTTGATCCTCGCTCTCTTAAGCTCCTCCTCTACCCTAGGATCCACTGGTTGCTTTCCCTTCTCCAAGAGATTACGCTCAAATAGATCAAGGAGCATCTCAAGAACCTTATGCTGAGGTATGTCTAGCAGGGAGGCTAGCCTCTTCACCCTTCTCCTCAGGTCATCGGGAACCGTGATTGTTGACATTAATGGATTGAGAAATTATTTAATTTAAATATTATTAAATTGATTTATAATAGAAGTAACTTGCATGACACTAAAGCAAGTCTACATTACCCTGTAAAGAGAACAGCGCTTACGAGCTTTCGCCAGAATTCATTACTAGTCCGGTTAATATTAGTTAAGTGAATAAGAAATAAGGAAGGTGGCATTAGCTTCAGAGCAACTTCGGGTCCTCCCTCCTTACCTCCTCTATGAGATGAGGACATCTTATTTGTCGCCACAATTAGATTCATCGCAAGTTCTTATATCTAGCAGGAGATATATCTCTTCCTTCAAGAAATCGAAGAAAGCTAACTTTTCACTTGGAATTATTAAAAATTGAAGTCATTCTCTCCTCGCATGCTCCTCCTAATTTATATGGGAAGCTTTCTGCCATCCTAGGATCACGAGCTTTGCTGCGGGTGATTGGTCCATAGGTGGTGGGGTAACCCTATAAAATAAGGATTGAGATATTGCCCCTTCATTCAAGCATTGGATCACTTTGCATGTTCCAATTGACGGTAAAAATGGCATGCCAACATAGCGGGCTAAACTTACGAAAGGAAGAATCTGAACTCCCTAAGGTCGGGTTCTAATTGCGAGCGGTTATTCTTACGGTTTCGGTAATTCCCCGAACTCTTTTTCGCTCATCTAAAGCCCGAGAAATCGCCTGAAATCATACCCTTAGCAGTAATTACTATAATATCTTCAGCCTTCGCTTCCTTCAAGGCTGCTGGTTGGACTACCATGGCATACATGACCTTTATTATCTTCATAGCTTTCATCTCTGGCCTCATCTTGAGAAGCTTATCCATCCTCTTTGCAAAGTCTCTTACCTTCTTGACGCGTGCGATGATATTGCATATGCTGCGCGAACACCGGCATGCAATGAGTTATGGATAGATAACTGCCGATAACCGCTTATCAGAAATAATATATCATCTATTAATCGATATTAAATGTAATGGCAAAATTATCTAAATCATGCGATGCATTGCATGCCATGCGCAGCTCTCGAACCGCAGGCTATGCATTAGGAGAAGCTTCTTGATGCCTGAAGCAAGATCTATTTTAGGACTTTTCTCATCAGCTCGAAGTCCTGTTTAGGTACCTTTGCCAGCCCTGACCTCAGATGAGCGGCCCAAAACTGCTTGTTCTTTATGAATGCTAGCTTCGGAACAAGTGGTTTAAACTCTGCAGGCTTCTTAGGAATAAGAACGGGCTTCAGCTTCACCCTGTTGGGATAGAGGCGTCCCTTGAATATTCTCTTGGAGTCCCTGTAAGGTTCGGATGCAACTTGGAAGAGCCCCTCTAGGCGAGGAGGTAGCAGCTCATCTCCCTTCCTAGAGGACATCAGGTATATGAAGAGATAATCTCCCCCTTTGAGGCGCCTTATCAGGTTCTCTCGACCCTCCGGAAGTCCCCAAATGTGCTTGTCCCTCACGACAGGCCAGTTATCATCGTTAGTCACAGCAACATAGTAGTTAGGCATATATTAAAATGATCCAGATAACAGATAATCTTTAGGGATCTTTGATAAATCGCTTTAATACTGCACCAAGATGAGCTTGGAGGTATATGCTAAAGAGATTATCAGCGTATGCGAGGGACTTCTTTAAAAACTAATCTCTAGACTGAAATTAGGTCTAATAGGCAGCTATGTAGCCTAGGTGATTAGCTACTCGTCCCTAATAGATTATTAAGTTCTCAATAGTGGTGTAGTCGACTATGAAGTGGTCAACGCACCTGAGGATCACCAGAGCGGTCTGCTCAAGCTCAATTTAGACTACGCTGATGAGATCGTTGAGGCAAGCATCCTACCTGATAAGGAACCTGATTACGTTCTGGGCGTAAAGGTTCCGCATCATGAGAGAAGTGCGCTGAATATGGCTGTAAAGCACCTCAGGACTGCGAGGAAATATTTCTTGAGGGGAAACTATAGGAGCTTTGCGAGGTATCTTGGAAGGGCTCTTCACTACATCCAAGACAATACGATGCAGCCTCCCCTCAAAGTGCCATTACCTCTAATCCGCCTGAAGGATTACGGACCTCATGATTCCTTCGAGGAAGAGGTAGATAGGCTGCCCGTTCCGGAAGAGGCAATACTCAGGGGGTTGAGGGAGGAATTGACTCCCCTAGAGGTGGTGAGGATCATCTTAAGCGTGAGTCCTGGGAGGACGCCTAAGGAAGCTATATACAAGGCAGCGTACATGACGGCCCTCGCAATAAAGGCTGTTATCAAGCCGAAGAGACCTCCCGACTTGGAGTCTAGGTATAAACTGGCCCTGACGAGGCACTTCTTCCTGCTCTCCCTGCCTCTGTCTCTAACCCTGATAGCATTGGCTTTCAGCCTGATGGTGTCGTCTAGCGGAGGTTTTCTGGTCGCTGTGCTTCTTCTGATTGCAATGTACTTTGTACATAGGAGCGATGATGAGTTTAACAGGGTTTCCTTTGAGATGGAATGGTTTAGGGAGGAATAGTTGCTGTAGATTAAAGCATGTTAAGGTTAAGCATGGAATTCTTCGGGTAATTTTTGAGAGATGATGCTAGTCTGGGAAAATCTAGAGATATTTTAGGTAGCAATTATAAGGAATAGATACGTTTTGACAAGGAGGTGTCGCTTTGAAGGTTGTTGGAGCTGTATTCCCTCTTCCATCTCACTTGGTGGATAGGATCTTCAAAGATGGCAGGAATGTATTCTTGAAGCCTCCCACTGTGTATAAGGATCTTAAGAAGGGATCAAAGATACTGTTTTATGCATCGGGGGAGATAAGGGAGATAATAGGGGAAGGAACTGCTGAAAGCGTTGAACTACTCAAACCTGAGGAGGCAATTAAGA
>WALU01000028.1 GCA_015522685.1 Thermoproteota archaeon
ATTTATTAATGTATCGTAATACCCTACCTACATGATCAAGAATTAATGATCTTAGATGATATTTATTAGACCTTAAAGAAGATAAAACTTCCAAGGAAGAGCTTAGGTGACGCAATAAGGAGATTCCCTGGGAAAAGGCCTCGCATCTCTGACCTTGCTAGTAAAAGAACAATCACTAAAAAGGAATAGAATGAATTATTAGATCATTCTCCTCGCAGGTGAATTTAGGTGAGACTAGAAGAACCTTACTCCTAGAGCTAGTGGACGAATATTAAGATACCTCTGCTGCATTACCTTAGACCCCTCACGCATGAAACTTTATATCATGCTTAGTTACTGAAATGTATGAACTTTGGCTTGTTAGCAGAATTTTCAACTTAAATTAGCTATCAGATGGCCAATGTGACCTCTGGGGCGCTCTCTTAGAAGGCTGCTAGTATAATCAACTTGAGGGCTCACACCTTTGAGATAGAGCTTGACATCCTGACAGAGATTCTCCTCAACAGGGTTCCTCTCAAGTTCGTTAAGGTGAAGAAGGTTGCCAAGGAGGTTAGCAGTATAATAGAGAATGTTCCCAGATATGACGAGACATATAAAAGAAAGCCGCCCTATACTCCAACAGGCAATTTATCATAAAGTAAGATATAATAGCATTCATAATGAATTTAAATTTTGATTGTAGTTTATATTTCTTTCAAAGTGAAAGATGTGAATTTTTATCTCTAAAATTATTTACCTAATAGCTCCCTAATTTCTTTTCTCCCTTCTTCCATCTCTCTGGCTTGCTGCGGATCGAGTCTCGTTAGTAGTTCTAGGAATTCACCTACATGCGTCTTTTCCTCCTTAGCTATATCAAAGAACACCTTCCTAACGGATTCGGATATGCTAGCCTCAGCAAACTGTGTATAGAGATTTATTGCATCTAATTCAGCTATTATCGCGTACCTAAGCGCCTGTACCATCTCTTCTTCGCTCATATTCCTTCCTTTAGATAGGGCAAGAGGATTCTCTGATAGCACACAACCACCTGTGTTAAGAAATTCAGATTAAAATTAAAGTTATGGTATAATAAAGCAAGATTAAAGACAAGAGAAGAATCAGAATTCTATTCCTTCTCTAGCTGAGATTCCTCTCAGGAATGGATGCTTTACCTCTCTGAACTCCGTGATATAATCTGCCAAGTCGTAGAAGGAGCTAGGGGCATATCTACCGGTGAGCACGACCTCTGTAGATGGATTCCTGTCCTTCACGGCCTTTATGACCTCCTCCTCTGATAGGAGGTTAAATGAGATGGCTACGTTAACCTCGTCAAGTACCACTAATCTATATCTCCCCGAGGACATCCCTTCCTTAGCAGCGCTTAATCCCATCCTAGCCATCTCAAAATCCCCAGATGTTGGTTTCTTTGGATTAACAAACTTTTCAGAGCCGAATCTCATGATTTCTATTTCCGGTATCTTCCTGACGGCCATTACCTCACCTGTGGGGGTACCCTTCAGAAACTGCACTATGAGGACTCTTCCCCCGTGCCCTGCCATCCTTAGGGCAAGGCCAAATGCTGCAGAGGTTTTTCCTTTTCCATTTCCCGTGTAAAGGTGAACTAATCCTTTCATTTTCATTAGGACACCACACATGCAGACCAGCCGCAGTCAAGGCATGTAACGCAATTCTCTTTGTACACTAGTCTGGTGCTTCCACATTCAGGGCATCTCTCTATGTGGTTCGTTACTTGAGTAGTGGTTGGAGGCTTGAAAACTGGCTGAGCAGGAGCTTTCTTCTCCTCCGACGGCGATGCCTTTTTCATTTGAGGCCTTTTTATACCCAGCATGTCCATGATCTTCAGAGTTTGATTCTCGGTCTTAACAATGTATTCGCCCTTTCTCTGTGAAGGTGTTATGAGAACCTGAGCTGCCTTTGATCCATCTCTGTAAACGGTTATGCCCTTCATGCCCAACTTATATGAGAATAGATATGCCTTCTCCACATCTCCGACTGAAACCCAGTTGGGCATGTTTATTGTTTTACTTACGGCAGCGCAGATCCATTTCGTTATCTCAGCCTGAGCCCTGACGTGATCCCACCAAGGTATATCATAAGCTACCAAGAAGGCTTCTTGTAACCTCTTAAATACATCCTCCTTGCCTTTAGGTGCCTTCAATCCCTGCAGGGAACCTCCATTGTCCGATATTTCCTTGAGTAGTTTCTCATTGTATAGACCGTTCTCCTTCAGCTGCCTCTCGAGCTCCCTATCGACGTAGAAGAATGACCCAACAGTCACTCTCTTCTCATACACCAAGGCGAATTGAGGTTCTATTCCTGAGGAGACATCAGCAATCATGGATATGGATCCAGTTGGTGCGATGGTCGTTACTTCAGCATTTCTTATTCCATATTTCATTATCTCATCCTTCAGCTCATCCCAGTTTAGATGCCACCATTCTGGATGGTAGAATCCTTCTATTGGCATCTCTCCTTTCATATAGCCTGAATTGGAGTAAATAGAAGAGACTCCTCTCTCTTTAGCCCTCTCCACACTTTCTTTCATCGCATGATATGTCAAGTACTCTGCGGCCTTCCTCATAAAGTCGAAGCCTTCCTCGCTATTATAGGGAATACCTAAAGCGAAGAGGACATCAGCTAATCCCATCATTCCCAAACCCACTTTCCTGCTAGCCTTCGTATGCTTCTCTATCTCAAGTATTGGGAATTTGTTCACATCTATTACATTGTCAAGGAAGCGGAGAGCCAGTCTCGCATCCTTGGCGAGAGCATCCCAGTCAAAGGCTGCTACTCCATTCTCCCTCTTTATATAGGCATAAAGGTTAATACTTCCTAGATTGCAGGATTCATAAGGATACAAAGGCTCCTCTCCGCAGTTGTGATTGCTTATTCCATTTCCTATGTAGTTGTGGTACTTGGGAACTGCGAAATCATAGAAATCGATCACTCCAGCATCTTCGACGGCTTGTACTGTAGCCCATACTTGATCTCTCTTCGTCTTCTTTAGAGGGAGCTTCTCCAGCTTTTCTATGCTCTCAAAACCTATTAGGTCCTTGAATATCTTCCTGCTATATCCCTTAACTATCAGTTCATAGTGGCCAGAGGCTTCGTACACTCTCTCCTCTCCACTAACAGTCGTATAGCGAAACTCCGCCCCATACGGCCTGTCATAGATCACTGAGTAAATTCCAAGAGTGGTTAGGAGAATCTGCACATCCTTCAGGAGATCGATGCTTGAGCTGGTGAGCCTGATCGCCTTATCATTGTCCACGTATCCATCTGCTGTGAAGAGTCCTCTCAGAAATGCTACCAATGAGCGAGGACTTAGCCTCCAAGCCAAGTCGGGCAGCCTCCTTTCCCTATTCCTCTCCATTAAGGAGCCCATAAATTCCATCACATTCCTGTAAACGGTTGTACTCCTGTTGTACTGGATTTTGTGCTCGCTCTCACTGAGAACATATGTATGAGATAGTGGATTCCCTCCAAGCTTCTCAACTCCCCTTCTCATCCTTTCCTCCGCTGCTTTATCCTCGTTACTGAAGAACCAAGCCACATAGTGCTTATTAAACATCCCATTACCTATTAGCCATCCTAGAGCGAAAGCAACGTCCTCATCCAAGTCCAAGCTTCCCTCGTAGGCCTCGCTCAAGAACCAAGGGTGAAGCCTAGCTATGTAGATCTTGTCGCCTTCTCTCAGATCCTTAGCTTCCTTCCATCCATTGGGGGTGAGGAGCTTGTGCTCGTAGGTTACTTTTAGCTCATACCCTTCCTTAGTGATGATCCTAAGACCTGGTTTCCTTCCGATGTGCCACACCCAAGCCTTAATCCTCTTAGGTACAGATAACCTGAGTTCGTCCCCATGTATAGTTCTGTAGATCACCTCGTCTCCTTCTACGATCACTAAATCAGTTTCATAGGCTTGAGGCTCACCTCCTTCGCCAAGAGAGTCCTCATCCACAGTCACAGCCTTCACTGGTCCAGAGAGTTTAGCTCTGTGGTATATCTCCTCAGCGTGCATCCAACCATTTGGGGTCATTATCATAGTGTCCCCAGAGATGCATGGATTGGTTGACTTTATTTCGCCTAAATAATCTTTTAGTATATTTCTTCTATTAATATTATCCGCAAAGAGCACCCCAGGATCGCCAGTACGCCATGCCAGTTCGGCTATCTTCCTGAAGAATTCCTTAGGGTTCAAAGTATCCCAAACTTCACCATTCCTGGGATTCACTAGAGGGTAGGGCTCTTCACTATCAAAGTGAGACCAGAAATCTCCAGTTACCATGACCGACAGATTGAAATTCTCGAATTGTCCTGGCTTTAATTTAGCTTCCACGAATTTCCATATATCGGGGTGCCATACCTCAAGTATTCCCATATTCGCTCCTCTACGCTTACCTCCTTGCTTGACCACATCGGTTATCACATCTATGATCCGCATGAAGCTGACTGGGCCAGATGCTTGCCCACCTGTGGAGCTAACCATATCTCCCTGAGGCCTAAGCTTGGAGTAGTTTATTCCAACGCCTCCTCCCGACTTGAATATTATTGCTGCATCGGTTGCAGCTTTCATTATTGATTCCAAGCTATCTTCTATATCTAAGACGAAGCATGCTGAGAGTTGCCCGAGCTTGGCTCCAGCATTGAACAGAGTTGGGGAGTTAGGAATGAACCTTAAATCGACCATCAGCCTGTAATAGTTGAGGAAATCCTTATAATGATGATCAAACTCTCCACTAAGCAGCATATTCCAAAATTGGGACCAGCTGATCTTCATCTTTCCCTGCTCATTCAGCTCATCGTAGAGAGTCTTCATTCTCTCCAGATGATAATGATTCCAAGTAAAGAGAGGAACTAGGTGATCTTCTGGGTGGCCATTCTTCAGACTTATCCTTCCCTCCCATTCCTTGAGTGAGAAATCCTCTCTAGGATGAACCTGCTGATTACCATTCTTGTCGAATATCTTAGGATCATAGAGGATATCAGGTATAACCACCAATGCAGCTACCCTTATGAACATCCCCTTGGGATCCTCTTTTAGCTTTCCTTCTTGGTCTTTCTGTAAGTATCTAGCTGCTAGCAGCCTTATTGCATTCAATGAGAGTCTCTTATCTACGTCATCTACATAATCTTTACCTAGAAGGGCTATTTTCTCCTTCCTTATCTTCTCCCTCTCCTTCCTGTAGAGTATGTAAACCTTCGCAACGCCAAACAGATCATATTTCATCAAGGCTAGCTCCACAATATCCTGAATCTCCTCTACATGAGGGGGTTTCTCATCAGTAAATGTTTTATTTATCACTCTAAGGACATATTTAACTATCTTATCCAAAGTAGCCTCATCATATTGTCCTACTTCAAGCATAGCCTTTTCTATTGCCCTTCTAATGCGTGAGGCATCAAATGAGACAATCCTCCCATCCCTCTTGACTACCTTGCTAATAGACATTCCCATCAATTTAATTAGGAAGAGAGACTCTATAAGTTAGTTAGGGTTTATTTCCAGTCTATTATGATTCATCTTTATATATTTTATATGTAATTATGTCAGTAATTGCAAAATAATTTAAGAAAAGGTACAACAAAAAATGGATTAACTAAGCGTTACATTAGTATTTTAGACGGGGCGCTTAATAAAATAAACGTTCCACGGATGCCTCGATCTCCTTTAGTTAGTTCTCATTAATCATAGTTTCCAGCCTCTTTGGTAGAGTTACACCCTTCTGGCCTTGGTATACGCCTGAATATGGCTTCTCAACCTTTCCTTCCACTCTAAAGAAGACTACATGAAGGAATCTAATTCCTCTATAAAGTCTTACTGGAGCTGGCCTTGTCCACATAACCTCTATGGTGAGCTGGCCCTCGAAGCCGCTATCTACTAGGGTAGGTGGAGCTATGAATCCCCATCTAGCTATAGAACTCCTCAGTCCGCATAGAGCAGCTACATCTTTGGGTATTTTGACATATTCTTCTGTAACTAGCAGGACACTAGTATTTCCAGGTATGGTTACGCCCCCATCTGGTATCTCCCTTATAGAAAAGTGCTTAGCTGGATCATCTCTTATTGGGTCTATTACCTCGCCTTGAACCACAGGAAATGCTATTTCAGGTCCTATCCTCATATCAACCCCATTTTCTCTTATCGAATCATTATACAAGGGTTCTATCCTAAGATCTCCAGAGATTATTAGGGAGCGAATAGCGCTGTCTGATAATATCATAAGGTGACTTCCATCAACTTACTAAAATATTATTTCTAACTTTGTAAAAAGCAGGGACTTAGATCAATTTTTTGACCTTCATCAGCTCAGCTAGGAGGATAGCCTGACCAGCAGCTCCTCTGATTGTATTATGACCCACTGCAACGAAGAGAAGAGATCTTGAATCTAAACCTCTCCTTAACCTGCCCACAGTAACGCTCATGCCTCCTCCAGCATTCCTGTCATACCTAGGTTGAGGTCTGTCTTTCTCTTCTCTTAAGTATATAGGCCTTCTAGGCGCGGTTGGCAGATTCAGCCTCTGTGGTTCTGAGCTGAATTCTCTAAGAAGTTTCATAGCATCATTCACATCTACTTCCTCCTCAAATTCTGCATGTATAGCCACTAGGTGGGCATCTAAAACAGGAACTCTTACACATGTAGCTTGGACATCAAAGTCTGACATTTTTATTTCATTCCCCTCGATTATGCCTAATAGTTTCCTTGTCTCGTTTCGAACCTTCTTCTCCTCTCCTTCTATGTATGGTACCACATTATCCACAATATCATAGGAGGGGACGCCTGGATATCCAGCGCCTGAGAGAGCTTGATAGCTAGCAATGTTCAGCCTCCTTAGAGTATAAGCATCATGAAGAGGCTTGAGGGGTAGTACCAGCACGGTGGTTGTGCAGTTAGGATCTGCGGCCATTGGACCTATACTAAGATCCTTTTGCTTATTTATTAGAGCTAGATGATCTGGATTAACTTCAGGAATCACCAGTGGAACCAAGGGATCCATCCTAAGTGCGCTAGTATTACTCACTAGGGGTATTCCTTGATGCATTAGCTCCCTCTCAAAGCTCCTAGCTTCCCTTGATGGGAGGGCTGAAAAAACCAAGTCAACGTTCCTCAGATTCTTTAAGGAGTTTTCCACAACCCTTAGCTCCCTAGCCTCCTTGGGAACCTCACCTTCTAGTATCCATTTAACTGCTTCTCCATACCTCTTGCCCACACTCGCCTTCCCAGTTATCACAGCTAGCTCAAACCATGGGTGACTGGACAATATCTGGACGAATCGCTGCCCAACCGCTCCAGTTCCACCTAACAGGGCCACCTCCATTTGCTCACCCTAAAGCAATCTTAAGCTCCTCAGCTGCTTTCTCTCTTTGCGGCCAATCAACGAAGATAGCTATTTTATTATGGACTGTTTGAAGACCCAATATATTTATGCCTATGGTTGCCAGAGGTTCAGCTATCTTGTGAATTACGCCTGGAGTTTCCTCTATTGCAGCTCCCCATATTCTTATCATAGCTAAATTCTCCTTAATAGTTACTGCCTTAGCCAATCCCTTCTTGACCATAGAGTGAAGCATCCTTGTGGTCTCGTTAGCATCACCATCTAGGTACATTATCGTAGCTCTGCCCAAGGTACTTATAGAGAGCACTCCATCTAGTTGGTTTGTATTCACTTTATGGCCATTAGTGAGGATAGTAATCATGCTTAAGGGTCTCCTATGAACCTCGATATGTAGATCTGGAATATGTCCATGCACAATTGTCCCCCCTCGGGTGAAAGTACCTTCCTCTGCTGATACTATTCTCATCTTGATCGTAGGTGTTAAGTAATGAAGAGCCTTATGATGTAGAATCTTAGCTCCTCCTAAGGACATCATAAGGGCTTCCTGGGCATCAAGATCCTCAAGCTGAATTACATTCTTCACGATCTTAGGATCAGCGCTCATCATGTTTGAATCCTTAACAAGCACCACCTCATCCATATTGAGGCACCTCGCCAAGGTAACAGCGGTCGTATCGCTTCCACCCCTGCCCAAGGTAGTTAGCCTACCATCAGGGGTTTTTCCTACATAGCCGCAGATTACAGGTACTACTTTCTTCATGAGAGGTTCTATATTAGATATAACTGCCCCGCAGGTCCTTGGAAGGTCAGGATCAGCATCGCCAAACCTATCATTTGTGAATATGGGCCAGTTTGGGGAGCTAGGGTCTATAGCTATAGAGGGAACTCCTTCTGAATTTAGGGCTGCGGCCATTAGCCTAGCTGAGAGTACTTCTCCTATCCCAGCTATGGAGTCTAGAAGAGAATCCTTCGCCTCAACTAGCTTGGCCATTTCAATGAGCCTGTCTGTATAACTTTTCATGGCTGAGACAACGAGTAGCATTTCATTGCCACTACTGAATTCCTTCTTAGCTATTTTTGCCATTTTCTTGAAGTCTATTGGATCATTTAAGATTGAACCTCCAAGCTTGACCGCTATCCTCTTTCCCACCAAGCCACCCCCTTTAGGGCTTCAGCTACAGTCTTTCCAGCTAATGTAAGTCTTATTGGATTGCCATCACCGAATTCCACAAGTTTTAGTCTCCTTAGATCTCTCAATGCAAACCAGAAGGAAGATAAGGGTATATTAAACTCTTCCTTAGCTACTTTCGCCATGGAACTGGCTGAAATCTTTCCATTGAAGCGGAGGGTTAATGAAAGAACAGCCTTCTGCCTGTGCGTTAACTTAAACAACCCAAATAAAACTAGAGATTCCTTTAAGGAGGTATCAACTATAGATATTGGCGGGACATCGCCTTTAACTCCCATTGGCAAGACATCGCCTGAAATTGGTTGGACATCACCACAACCTCCCGTTAGCTGGGTTAATACTGCCATAATTAAAAAGTTAACTGCCCAACCAACAGTCAAAGTCTCACTAATTAAGTTGAACTACGAACCACCTTTGATATATCTGATCTCTTTCGCTTATTTCATTAGAAAAAATTGGGGGAGATTGCCTCCCATGAATGGAATATTTCATTCAGTGGATCTCTCATATTCGGAAGATATATAGATCTGATAGGTAGCTTAGGAAGCTAGTATCCTTGGATAGTTAGTATTTAGCTTTAGCCCAAGTAATTAATTATTACTTTATCTCCTCACAAATCATAAATTTCGATGGTGTGATGTAGCTGAGTATTAAAACTATCAAGTCGACCTCAGATACAGTGAGAGCATTTTTGCACCTATCTCGCGATTCGATGTTGATTGGAGGTTTGATCTATCACCTGATGATCTTAGGGAGAGATAGTTGAGTTTCTTCGCCTCCATAGTGGCAATAACTACCAGGTTCATATCGATTTGACCAGCTTTAGAGGGCATATATAGTAAATCACTAAGAAGACGGATTTGCTCTATCGCTCAGAACTCAGGAATAAGGATATATAAGAGGGAGGTGAGAACCCCCCCTCACTCCTACTTAGCTCCAAAATCTCACGCTCGAAAATGCTAAAGATTTCCTTGCATAAAGATGTGGGTGATTATATATCTCATTAAGAAGTCTCTTTGAAGAAAGGTAGGATAGTAGGGTGAAAAATGAAAATGAGTGAAGAAAAAATATTCTTTGAAGTTTCAAGTAAAGGACTAACAATAATAAATGATGATTTTCTTGCAATCACTCTCATACCAGAAAATTCGATTGATCTAATAGTTACTTCACCACCATATAATGTAGATATCCACTATAACTCTTTCAAAGATAATATTTCATATGGAAAATATCTTGGATTCACAAGAGAATGGCTTACTAAGGCTTTAAAATTGATAAAACCAGATGGCAGAATGTGTCTGAATATTCCTCTTGATAAAAGTAAAGGAAGGACGGAAGCAGGCTTTCAGAGTGTTTATGTCGATATAGTAAAAATTGCAAAAGAAGTTGGTTGGAAATACTTCTCAACAATTATATGGCATGAAGGAAATATCTCTAGAAGAACAGCGTGGGGCTCTTGGCTTAGTGCCAAAGCACCCTATATAATAGCGCCAGTTGAGATGATCGTCGTTTTTTATAAAAAAAGATGGTCAAAATTAGAGAATGGTATATCGGGCATTACTAAAGGAGAATTTATGGAGTGGACTAATGGTGTCTGGGTTTTCTCCGGAGAAAGTAGGAAAAAAGTCGGACATCCAGCACCCTTTCCAGTAGAGCTTCCGAAAAGATGTATCAAACTTTTTAGCTTTGTTGGAGATACCGTTCTTGATCCTTTTTTAGGGAGTGGTACAACACTCGTAGCTTGTGCGCTGTTAGATAGGAGAGGTATTGGAGTTGAAATAGATAGAAAATATTGTGATATTGCTAAAAGGAGAATTATAAAAGAAGGTAACATATTTCAATCGAAATTGTTATAGAGGTAATAGCATGAGACATGGATTCAAGTGCAGAGAGGACTTTTGAAATCTCTAAAGAAATGGTTATGATCTAATAGTTAAATAGGTACAGTGGAATCTATTTAAACTACTCAGAATTTTGATCTTCTTGTAGAGAAAATTTAAAATTTAGGAAGTACATTAGATAAATTTATGTCAGTCAGAGAAAGTAGGAGTCAGGCATGGAAAACTTGTAAAGGTTCTTTGTACGAATATGCGTATTTTTTTTAAATGCATTCAATAATTGATAATAGAAAACAGAACAAATAACATGATCTTAGTAATAATGGGAGATGAAGCGTTAATTTAGTACAAGGATCAAATTGCTATTCGTAATTGGAGTAATATTTTTCCTAGATGCTGATATGGTTCTTGCTCCTTCTTTTCTAATAACTTCTCAGATAAATAAGCCAGAACAATGCCTATTATCTCAGAATCCCTTTCCTTTGATTGTTCCTTTAAGCTCTTTCTTGATCATTTCCCAAGCTTCATCTGGAATGCTAGCCAGTATTTCCCATTATTACCGACAGTAAGTTAACAAAAATCGATATTGGTAACTTTCAATTTTCTTCAGGCAGTGACACTGATGAGCTTATTACTAGACCAAGGTTTTAGATCCTATGAAGGTTTTATTCTAAAGAAGGGATCCCTATTGATCAATTTTTGGAATAGAAGGATCTTGATTCAACTGGATGGAGAGAAAATTCTAAGTATCTGTAGTGCGCGATAGATATATATAGCTTACTTAAGATAATAAGTTTAGTAATCGAATAGGTGAGGCGATGAGAGAAATTGAAGATATCTTATACAGGATAGGAAAAGTCGTAGTATCATCCAGAGAGGCTTTTGATACACATATTGCTGAGAAGTATTCTTCAGCATTCCCATTAGCGATTTACATTTCTGTAAGCTTCGCACTTGGATCTCTCGCCGCTAAGGGTGTAGTGAAATTGATCGGCACAATACCTCTTTACAACTTAGGATGGATATTAGAGCTAATAGCAGATCTCTCAGGAGTCATTGGAGTTGCAGCATCCCTCGTAAACCTCCTTGTCTATGCCTCTCTCGTTCATATATCTGCGAGGATCGAGGGATATAGGGAGGGAAGATGGGATGATCTGATTGGATTGATAGCATACTCGAGCCTGCCCTTAGTGTTCCCCATAGCGCTAGCTGCCGTGTCATATTTAGCATCTTGGTTTTCCCTTCTCATAGCGTCCTTAATCTTAATAATACCTTTCAGCCTTTGGTCTCTTTACCTGATAATCATAGCTACTTCGGTAAATTACGAAATTTCTTTAGGCCATGCATTAGTAGCATCCATAGTCATACCGCTGATAGTCTACCTGATAGCTGGAATCCTCACAGCCAAGCTGGGAGCCATAGGCCTGATAATAACAATTCTAGGACTTGTTGCCCTGTACATATGGAAGAGGTGATATTCATGGAGATGGAGGAAAAAATCGGTGCAATTCTGCTGATACTTCTTGTCTTCTCTCTAGCGGTATCCCTGATACCAGTGACTGTGAAGCATGAAGCCAAATGGAATCAATGGTTACCTGGACTCTTCACGCAAAAAGGAGTGTTCAGCAGGGAAATCTCATCTAAAAGCATTACCTTAATAGTGGATTTTGGACAAATAGATGTTACTAGTGATCCGGGAATCAAGAAGCCTTATGTAAATGTAGAAGGTACAATGCCTACTATGGAAAATGGCCATGTAGTGAGAATGGCTGCTGGGCATATGACCCTTCACCTTCCCAATAGTTGGGAGGGAGAACTTAAGGTGAAGGTGGGCATGGGAGCGCTAGCTCTCAGGGATCCATTTCTCTCCAACTTATCAGTGAATATAGGAATGGGAGAGGTAAAGGGAACCGCTTACTCTTCTGGTAACATGAATATTAGGGTAGATAGTGGAAGTGTGAAGCTTACTCTAAATGTACCAAAAGATATACGAGTTCATACGAGGATAAATAGTATTGAGGGATCGCTATACTATAATGGGAAGATTGTAGAAGGATCTATGGCAGAGAGAACGTTTGGTGAAGGCAAAAGAATCATAGAAGTTAATATTTACTCCTATTCCGCTGAGGTGGATATTAGAACTTGGAGGGGCTGAATTGTACGTCAGATCACGAATATACAGAGCAAAGAAGATATTAGATGCCCTTACTAGCGACAGCAAGCTAAGGATACTTAAGAGATTGCTAGAAGCACCTGCATCAGCCACAGACCTGTCAGAAGAGTTTGGGCTTACTCTGCCCGCAATAACCTCTCATCTTCATGACCTTGAAGAAGCAGGCCTGATAAGGATTATAGAGAAGAGAAGAGGGAGAGGAAGGCCAGCGAAGCTCTACACGATAACAAGGAGGGAACTCGCCTTAGAAATAGATCTGCAGGCATTCCTCGAACTTCCAGATGAAAATGATCTAAAGAGACTCATGGATGAGTATGTTTACAAGAAGACCAGTGGTGGATTGAAGAAAGTCACAATAAGGGATATAATGGAGACCCTAAGTGTTAATAGAGCAGTGGCTTCAGTTTTATTCGAGAGGTTTACATCAGATCCTTATCCACTCATAGAGGCAGTCGCTAGTAAGGTGATGGAAAAACTTGATAGAGAGAAGAGTACTGTAGAGCTTTCAAAAGAGCTTGATATCGAGAGATGGTGGATCTCCAAGGCTGTGGAGCTACTCAGCGAGAGGGGCCTATTAGAGGTCAAGGCGGGGAGAGTTAAAAGAGTTTCCTAATCCCTCCCACTTTAAGTTAAGCTTCTTCTTGCTAACTGTTCTTACCTTGCTTTTGTATGGGGATATGATTAAGCTAAAAAATAAGATAGATTGACTTAATTGGGATAAGAGATGGGGGAATATCTCAATAGAATAGAGTTAAGAGACAGAAATGGTGATCTAAGGAGGTTGGAGATAAAGTATGTCGAGAGGCCATGGGAGTTCAGACAATTGGTAGATATTCAGGCATCTGCTTGGAAGATGGGAAAAGACAGAACTGATGCAACACCCTCTCACGTCCTTAGAGCAGCATCAGATAACTCAGGCATCGTCATTGGCGCTTTTGATCTGGATACGGGTCATATAGTTGGATTTGCTTGGGGCTTTCTGGCAAGAGATTCAAAAGGATTGTACCATTACTCTCATCAAAGCGCCATAATTGAGGAACTAAAATACTCTGGATTGGGTTTCAGGATAAAGCAGACGCAGAGGGAGGTTGCCCTTAGCCAGGGATTAGATAGAGCGAAGTGGACATTTGATCCGCTTCAGGGGTTAAATACTCGCTTTAATTTAGGTAAGCTGGGAGTCGTAAGCTGGAATTACATCATCAACTATTATGGAGAGATGAACGATGCTATAAATAGAGGATTGAGGTCCGATAGACTCAAGGCATGGTGGTTCTTAAATAGTGAGAGAGTGCGAAGAAAAGCCAGAAGGGAACTTAAGTCCCCCAGTCTGCGGGAAGCTTTGGAGGCAGGAGCCGTGAATGTGCTAGAGTTCGATTCTGATATTCCATCTGGTTTTAGAAAGGTAGATAACGACCTTGTTCTTGTGGAGATCCCTTATAGTGTAAATGAGGCTAGATCTAAGGGAATTGCAGACCGATGGAGAGAGTACACTGCGGAAGCAATGATCCATTATATGTCCCTTGGTTACATAGACTTTGAAGCTGTGTATGAGAGGGAATCTAAGAGAATCTTTCATCTACTATGGAGGAGGCCTTTAGAGGAAATACTGGAAGGAGAATTACCCAAGTAAAGGCTGTGAAATTATCTTGATGGAAAATAATACTAGCTAAGTGGTTAGCCAAAGAGTTTCTAAGAGAAAAGAGAAGATTATTTTAAAGGTTCTGTATCTATGAGGGTAAATTCTGTTACTACAGGGGCTGCTAAAGAAATATCTAGACTTTACACTACGAGAAGGGCTGGATAGTATAAGTATAGTCTTGTCGAAGATGGAGATTCCAGAGGATATTTGAAGGTTAAAGGGAGAATTGAAGCCTCGAAGGAGTAGAAAGACATTAGCAAGGTCAGGATAATACCTTAGATAGAAAGTCGCTATGGACGCTAAGAGATCCTTGGATTAATGTATATCTCCAAGGCTTGGCCTACAAGCAGTAAGGAGAGAACGCTAAGCGAGATCATGATGCCTGGAGGTATTACCCAATTCCAGAGACCCAGCACCATAGCTTGTCTTGAGAAGGCGTAGTGCAGCATCATCCCCCAGCTTTTCTGTGTGACGTCTCCAAGACCTAAGAAGCTGAGAGAGGCTTCCATTATTATGTTGCTTGCAGTCCTGAGTAAAGTTTCTGCCAGTAATATAGGTGATGTATAAGGAAGCAGGTATTTTATCATGATATAGAGGTCGGATGCGCCCAGAGCGCGAATGCTCTCTACAAAAGGCCTTTTCTTCAGTGAGAGAATTATGCTTCTCACAACTCTTGCAACAGTTGGCCAGCTAGTCAGCGTTATGGCGGTTATTATTAAGAGGAACATATGGTCCCCAAGCCATGTTCCTTTAAGGACTACAGCTAAGAATATAACAAGTAGGAGACTGGGAATTACCATGAAGAGATCTACTATTCTCATCAGGGCTTCATCCATCATGCCTCCCATGTAGCCGCTGATCGTACCGACAACCATGCCTATGAGCACAGATGATATTGCTGATATCAACCCAACTGCTAGAGATATCCTAGCTCCGTAAATGAGCTCGCTTAGAATATCTTGGCCGACATCGTTAGTTCCAAGAGGGTGTCTCCAGCTTGAGGGCTCCAAAGGCTCACCCGTTCTTGTATAAGGATTGTAGGGAGCTATATAAGGAGCGAACAGGGCCATTGATATGATTGCTGTAAGCAGGATTATACCAATAAAAGCCACTCGATTTCTCCTCACTAGAGAAAAAAACTCCTTTATTTCCCTGATTTTTCCCTTTAATCCCTTTCTTTTCAGCTCTCTTATAATTTCCTCTTTTTCTGTCACTATATAGTCACCTAAGTCGCTCTTATCCTAGGATCCAGTAATCCATACAGCAGATCTGCCACTAGATTAGCCATCAGGACTGTTGCGGTCATTATTAGGAAAGCTCCTTGTATAAGGAAGTAATCACTGTTCATTATGGCTTTGAAGATTAGTCTTCCCATCCCCGGGTAACTAAATACTGTCTCGGTAAGTACAGCCCCGTTTATCATGAAACCGAATCTGAGAGCTGTGATCGTAACCATTGGAAGCATAGCTACTCTTGCCGCTCTATGCATCACCTTTCCCTCTGCAAGGCCCTTAAGCTCCTCCATCCAGACGAAGTCCTGACCTAATACCTCAATCATTGAGTTCCTCATGTAAAGTATGTACATACCCACTTCTCTAATGACGAGAACAGTTATTGGTAGAAACGCGTGCCAGAGAATATCCGCTAGGTAGTTAAGGAATGAGGGAAATTCCTTCGCTGGAGTAACAGAGCCGGCTAGAGGGAATATACCTAGGTAACAGCCAAAAATCATGAGGAAGATAAGAGCTAGCCAGAAATAGGGAGTACTCCTGAGGAAGAGAGCTAATGATGTCATGGTCATATCGTACTTGGTGCCGTGCCTCCAAGCAGTCTTTGTCCCGAGATGTATACTGAGGATAGTGGATATTGTTATTGCGGGTAAAAGAAGGAGCAAGGTCCAAGGTAATCTTTCCATTATCACATCAATTACGGGTTTTTGATAGTAAAGGGAATAGCCTAGCTCCCCCCTGAAGGTATTGATAAGGAAGATGAAGTATTGCTCATATAACGGCTTGTTTAGCCCATAGACAGTTTTTATTCTTTCTATCTGCTCAGCTGTTATCCTAGGATCTTCAAAAACAAGGGTACTAAATGGATCGCCAGAAAGTCTTATTATAATGAAAATGAGAGTTATGGCTGCAATAAATGTTAGGAATACAGCTAAAAATCTTTTTATGAGAAAGGAGAGATAACTGCTCATTTCCATGACCTCAGCTAATTTTCTAACCAAAAGGAGGAGATATGAAGAATTATAATCTTCTCAAGATGATCCAGAGCATTATTACTATAATGACCGCCACAACTGCAAGAAGCAGGATCAATGCCGGACCATATTTGATACACTCTTTTCCTATCTTTTCAGTTTTTTCCGTTTCAGCCGCTTCCGCTTTTGAGCTTGAAGTAAGAACTCCGACAGAAGAGGCTCTAGCTTTAGGCTTCAGGTTTAAGATAGTCCATCTATTGATTATCCAGTCGAACTTCACCGGCACCCATCCTTCGAATCTATCCGTCCTGTAGGGATTTATTATCACAGGATAATAAAGTGTTATTAGCGGGAGAATCATGGCCAATCTCTCTTGTATTTTGCAAACTATTTCCTTTCTTTTAGTTATATTTAGAGTAGCAGCTTGCTCCTCAAGCAGACCATCTAATTCGGTATAGGAGAGTCCATAATAGTTAGCTGAGGCATTGGTTTCGAACCTTATCCTCATGAAATCAGGGTCAGCCCATGTGCTTGATCCAAGTATGAAGCTATCAAACTTGTGAGCCTTTATACCGGGCCATATTACCCCTCTCCAGTCTCCAACCCTGACTTTAACCATCACTCCTATTTTCTTTAGGTAATTCTTTATCATACCAGCAGCTCTTACCCTCGCAGGATCAGAGCTTGGGACATATATCTCAAATGCTACCTTTCTACCACTTGGCGTCTCCCTTATACCATCTCCATTTCTATCTATCCACCCAAGATTATCTAAGATCTTCTTAGCCTTCTCAGGATTATATGAATACATCCTTGCTGCTCTCTCACAATACCATTCTTTCCATACAGGAGGGATAACTCCATAGCTCCCAACTTCTCCTGCTCCCAATCTCGCTATCTTAACTATCTCGCTCAGGTTTATAGCATAAGCCATAGCTTCTCTAAATTTAGATTCATTGAACGGAAATCTATCTAGATTGAAGCCCCAGTGATAGAAATATGGTCTTAAGTACCTGTGAACCTTCACGCCTGAAGATTCCAAGTCTTTTTCGACTGCGGGGTTTATTGCTAAATGTATAGCCACATCTATCTCGCCCTTCTTTATCATAAGCACTTGAACATCTCCATCGCTCACGAACCGTGTGACTATGTTTTTAACAGCAGGTGTGCCTCTCCAATAATCCTTATTTGCAATTAACTTGATATATTCGTTAGTTTTGTATTCAGCAATTTTATAGGGGCCTGTTCCGACAACTTCAGAGAGTTTAGGTTCGTATTTAGAGGCAATAAACCCCTTCTTGTTGACTATCGGTTCCCATAAATGTTTGGGTATTATTGGATCGGTAAACATTGTATTGACTACCGCCACAAAGGGCTTGGTGAGATACAGCCTTAATGTGTAGTTATCTAGGATTTCTACATGATCCAAGTACTCCATATCGTAGTGACCCCTTCTAGCAGTTGCATCCTTCTTGAAGTAGTCAAAGGTGAACTTTACGTCCTCAGCTGTTAATGGAAGTCCATCCTGCCATTTTATTCCCTTCCTCAACTTAATAGTCCATACTCTACCATCAGGAGAAGTTTGCCATGATTCTGCCAGCCAAGGAATAAACTTAGATTCTGGACTTATAACCGCTAAAGGTTCATATATGAGATTAAGGATCGTTATGGTCCACGTAGAAGTGCCAGACCATATATTAAGTGTTTGAGGTGGGCTAGGTAAGGCAATTCTCAATGTAGAATTATCAGCATTGACTGGAGAGAGGCTAGGCAGCAATATGACTGAAAACAAGAGAGATATAAATAGAAGGCTCCTTATCCTAGCCATATCAGGTCTCTCATTAGATAACTGATTTGTTAAAAAGCATTTTTAACCAGCATATAAACCTGCTTCTTTGGTGAATGCCATAGGCACTTCTCAGCAATGCAATCCAAGGCACATAGTAGAGGCTAAAGATCTTAAAGTGATTTATAAAACAGGTTTAGGTAGTATAGAAGCTGTTTCCGGAGTATCTCTTTACATAGATTCTGGAGAGTTCCTTGGGCTTGTTGGAGAGTCTGGAAGTGGAAAGAGTACATTAGCTTACTCCTTCCTCAGGAAAGTTCCTTATCCAGGCAAAATAGTGGGGGGTAAAATATTCCTCCGATGTAGGGATATAATGTCCTTTTCCGAGGAAAGAATGCGTAGGATCAGATGGAAAGAAATAAGCATAATCCCTCAAGCTGCAATGAACGCTCTCAATCCAGTATACAGAGTAGGAGATCAAATAGCCGAAGTTATAATGGAGCATGAAGGTATTGGTAAGAGAGAAGCCTTATCGAGAGCTGAGGATTTGTTAGATCTAGTTGGAATTGAAAGGCAGAGATCAAGGAGCTATCCTCATGAATTATCAGGTGGCCAGAGGCAGCGGGTAATGATATCAATGGCTTTAGCGCTAAACCCTTCTCTTATAATAGCGGATGAGCCTACTACTGCTCTAGATGCGATTGCCCAAGTTCATATACTAAACTTGTTCAAGGAGCTGAGGAGTAAGAGAGGTCTGTCCTTACTTTTCATAAGCCACGACATATCGACGGTGCTCGAGCTTACTGATAGGATAGCAGTTATGTATGCAGGTAGAATATTGGAGGTAGGACCTGCCAATAAAATATTTAGTGATCCATTACATCCGTATACAAAAGCGCTAATTAGAGCCATCCCTCAAATAGGAGGGGAGAGAGGAAAGCTCTGTTATATTCCGGGCTCTCCTCCCAATCCTATAGATATACCATCTGGTTGCGTATTTCATCCAAGGTGTACTGAAGCATTTGAACCTTGTGATAAGGAGGAGCCTGAGCTCATAGAGGTGGAAAAAGACAGATTTGTAGCCTGTCACCTATTTTCTAGAAAATAAATAGGTGATTAGATGCTTATAGAGGTTAGAGATTTAAGGAAGTATTTTCCTGTTGGAGGAAGCTGGTCTGATATACTAAAAAGGAAGCATAAACTGCTAAGAGCTGTAAATGGTCTTAACTTCAACATAGAGAGGAATGAGGTCTTCTGCCTAACAGGTGAATCTGGATGTGGCAAAAGCACGACAGGCAGGCTGCTGGTTAGGTTACTGAAGCCCACATCTGGTCAAGTAATCTTCGAAGAAAAGAACATCTATGATATAGCTCCAAGGGAATTTAGGAAGTATAGGAAGGAAATGCAGATAATTTTTCAAGATCCCTATGAATCGCTAAATCCCAGAATGAGTATATATGAGCTTTTAGAGGAGCCACTTCGTATACATAATATTGGAGATGATGAGGAGAGGCTCGATCTTATATATCGATCCCTGAGGGATGTAGGACTGGAACCACCTAGGGACTTCATGGTTCGCTATCCCTACCAACTATCAGGTGGCCAGAGGCAGCGGGTAATGATAGCGAGGGCTATGATCTTAAATCCGAAATTTTTAGTTGCAGATGAGCCAGTCAGTATGCTTGATGCATCCGTGAGGGCTGGTATACTTAAGCTAATGATGGAGCTTAAGGAAAAGCGCAACCTTACTTACTTTTTCATAACTCACGATCTATCCGTCGCTTATCACATATGCGATAGGATAGCTGTGATGTATTTAGGCAAGATAGTAGAGTTAGGGCCTACATATAGAGTGATCCTTGATCCATTACATCCGTATACAAAAGCGCTAGTAGAGGCTGTGTCTAGGGGCGAGATAATGTATAGAAGAAGACCAAAGGACATTTCGATAAAGGGAGAAGTATCTAATCCTATAGATATACCATCTGGTTGCGTATTTCATCCAAGGTGTACTGAAGCATTTGAACCTTGTGATAAGGAGGAGCCTGAGCTCATAGAGGTGGAAAAAGACAGATTTGTAGCCTGTCACCTGTATAAATAATTTTAGTGGAAGAAAGTGAGGAGAGCCTGGGAATCACGATAGTTATCCTGAGAGGAACTTTTCTAATTCCCTCTTGAAACTCTTCTCGAGTTTGTCGTATTCCCCTATCAATGAGCTGATTGCGTCCTTAAGAACAGCTCTTGGATCTGATCCTTCCTTAACTCTTAGGAAAATTAAGCCTTCTTCCTTCAGAGGGTGAGGTACATCGTAGCCAGTGAATTCGACGTCATCCCTCGAATTAAGTTCTTCAACAATAGGGGTAAGTAATGTATAGG
>WALU01000029.1 GCA_015522685.1 Thermoproteota archaeon
AGAGAACATCAACGTTCAACAATAGTTTAACTTTATTACAATACGAAAAGGTCGACGAGAAAATGACCCAAGAGAGAAGCCTAGCCTCATTAGTAGCTATAATTGGTGTTATGTCTGCTCTTACCACAGTAGCAACTATGATAATACAGATACCTACTCCTGCAACTGAAGGGTACATAAATCTTGGCGATACTATGGTGATGCTCTCCGGAGCCCTGTTTGGAACAATTATAGGATCCCTCTCTGGTGGAATAGGATCTGCGTTAGCTGACTTGCTAGCTGGATATGGCCACTGGGCACCTTTTACGCTAGTGATAAAAGGAATAGAGGGATATATCGCCGGTATATCTAGAGGGAAAGGTAAAACTACCTCACTTCTTATATTTATAGTAGCTGGAGCCGAAATGATTACTGGCTACTTTCTGGTGGAAGTATGGATGTATGGCATAGGAGGCGCCCTAACAGAGGTTCCCGGGAATTCCTTTCAAGCTCTCTCAGGGATAGTCTTCGCTTATATTCTAACACCGGTCGTGAGAAGGGCGTTAAGAAATGAGATTTAATATTAGAGGAAAGCTTCCACCAGATATTCTTTTCAACAATATTCTGAGTAGATTACCAACATCAGGGGAAAAAGTCCTCCTGGGCCCATCTATAGGGGAAGACGCTGCTATCCTAGATGTAAATAATGATTTACTAGCAATACATTCTGATCCTGTTACTGGTGGAGGTAACTTTGCAGGATTGCTTTCAGTATATGTAGCTTCGAACGATATAGCCACTAGAGGGTTGAGGCCTAAGTGGCTGCTCACAGTCATTTTGTTCAGGGAAGGCGTAAAAGACGAGGAGATAAGAGCATTTGTGGATCAGGTAGGAACCGCAGCGAGAGAGATC
Organism: Thermoproteota archaeon; assembly: GCA_015522685.1. Classification (GTDB taxonomy): domain Archaea; phylum Korarchaeota; class Korarchaeia; order Korarchaeales; family Korarchaeaceae; genus Korarchaeum. The sequence continues at coordinate 892 of WALU01000029.1, forward strand.
GGAGCCTCAATTATAGGCGGACATACCGAGATAACGCCTAATCTTCCATTTAACATAGTTGTGACGACCGCTTTGAGCACCGGGAAGAAGGTTGCTTATACGAGAGATGCCAAAGTAGGAGACTTGTTAGTAGTCACAAAGGATATAGCCTTAGAAGGAACGGCTATCTTATCATCAGAGCTATCAGAAGAGCTGGTCCATAAAGGGGTTAAGGCTAGCACTTTGAAGAGGGCCGAGGGCTTCGTTAGAGAGATAAGCATAGTTAAAGAAGCACTGCTGTCATTTGAGGGATCTTTCGCTAGAGCTATGCATGATCCGACGGAGGGTGGATTGCTAGGAGGAGTGCAGGAGATTGCCTTTGCGTCTAAGACGGGCTTTAAGGTTTACGAAGAAAAAATGCCCATAAGAGAGGAAACTAGAGTTATATGTAAGACGCTCAAAATTGATCCTCTGAAATTAATTAGCTCAGGAAGCCTCCTCATATCGGTGAGTAGGGAGAAAGCTGGGGAATTGATTAAAAGTTTGAACATAGCAGGAATAAAGGCGACGATCATAGGCGAATTAGTTCCAGCTTCCAAAGGGATGTTACTCATCAAGAAGAATGGAGAAGAGGAGAATATAAGTGAGCCTATAATAGATGAATTATGGACCGTTTTGAGCGATTAGAACAGATCTATATTAGTTAGGGATCATCCCAGAGACTGTAGCAAGTTTTGATTTTCCCAGTGTATCTCTAACTTTTCCCTCGATATAGGGCCAAGTGTTTGTATATTTTACCTCTTTCTCAGCGATCATGAGAGCATCTGCTATGCCTTTAGAGTAGTATTATTTATCTATATGAAGCAAGCTTATCTTGGCCTCTAAGGCCACTTTATCTCGACCTAAGAGACTTCTTTACCGACCATGCACCTCAGGTAGTAGGGGGTGTATTTTCTCTTGCTTCTATCTCTCAGAAGATAATCTAACTCATCAAGAGCTATCTTACTCTCCTCCTCGAACACTTTTTAGGGCTTCTCATGCTTTATTCCCTCAGCAGTTACACTGCTACTATAGAGAGCCAGCTATTCGACCACACCGTCAAGTTTTCTCACATCCCCCTGAGATCGGATTATGAAAGCTAAATCTTATGAGATCTTTGAATTTCTTTTAGCGTGATTTTTCTGCTTAATTCCCTTAATTACTTGATATTTTACCTTTTTCGCTACCAAAGTCCAGAATCGGCATCAGTTAGATAGATTTTTCCATCGGAGCGAGAACTAGAATCAGAAGTAACAAATGAATCGCTGTGGTATACACCCAATTTAAAAATAAAAAATGAAGAGCCATTTAAGGGAGATCCTTTTGGATGTCATAGCATGTGTCAAGCTTGTTTATGATGAGGCACAAATTCCAGTTGAAGATGGAAATCTTCTAATAGAGCAGGCTCCTGTCAAGATCAGCGATGCTGATTTAAATGCACTAGAGGAAGCTGCTCAGATAAAGGAGAGAGAAGAAGGTAATGTTACAGCTATAGTTGTTTTGACAGGCCCCTTTGATGAAGCAGTTTTGAATGAGGTATTGGCCATGAACGTTGATAGGATTATCATCGTAGAAGGCAAGGAGGTCAGAGGACATAACCCTTACAGAACGGCTCAAGCCATAAGCAAGGTCATACAGAGAGAGAACATCAATTATGATATTATACTATGCGGGGAGGGAACTTCTGATCAGTACAGCTGTGCTTTACCTGCAATAGTAGGGGAAATGCTGTCCATTCCGGTAATAACATTTGCTGGTAGGTTAGAAATTAATAAAGGCAGAATAAGAGCTGAGAGATATCTAGAAAGCGGGTTTGAGGTAGTAGAAGCTCCATTACCTGCAGTTGCTTCAGTAACTCCTGAGATAAATGAGCCCAGAATTCCAACAGTGCTGCAAATCATGAAAGCCAAAAAGAAGGAGAAAACCAAGGTAAAGGCTTCAGATCTTGATCTAAACTATCCAGACATTGAATTAATTGACATGAAAGCGTATATGAGAGAGAGATTGAGACAAAGAATTGAAGGCGACATGAATAAGGCTATTGGTAAGATAATGAGGGTATTTGAGGAGAAAGGGGTGATAAGATGAGAGCATTGTTGTTTTCTGACCCTTCTAACCTACCTAAGCTAGTTTCCGCTTCTAAGGATATAGCCGAGGAGATTCATGCAATCACATGGGAAAAGATAGCTGTACCTGTCGATAGACTTGAAGTAATTAAGGGAGCTTTAGTCAATGATTGTTGGGTTTCGCAGCTCCATGAAGAGATAAAAACTTTCGATTTAATGCTGATGCCAGCTACAAGAGATTCAAAAGAGATAGCCTCCAGACTTGCCGCTAAAAGGGGATTACCCTACATCTCTGGAGCCCTTAGCTTGAAGGCAAGCGATGGTCTACTCACTACTAGAGTGGTATTCGGTGGTAGGGGCATAGAAGAGCTGAAAATTTCCATGCCAGCAGTGATAACAGTCAATTTAGATGTATACGAACCCTCTTTCGGCGAGCCAAAGTCTGTAGAGGAGAGAAAAATTGAATGCTCCTCTAAAATCTCATCAATAAAGGAAAGAGAAAGAAAGACAGATGTCGATCTTACCAAAGCTCAGGTCATAATCTCTGTTGGTAGGGGACTTAAAAAGAAGGAGGACCTATCAATGATAAAGGAATTGGCGTCCCTATTAGGAGCAGAAATATCATGCACAAGGCCTATCTCCGCTGATCTTAAATGGCTTCCCGAAGAAAGACATGTTGGTATGACAGGAGTTAAGGTGAAACCGAAGATATATCTAGCTTTGGGTATATCTGGACAGATACAACATGCAGTAGGCTTTAGAGATGCGGACACCGTAATAGCAGTAAATACTGATCCAGATGCACCTATATCAGAGATAAGTGACTATTTCATAGTAGAAAATCTATATGAGTTCGTTCCAAAGCTAATTAAGGCAATCAGAGAAAAGAGAAAAGAGAAAAGTAATTAATCCTCCAGTGGTTTCCCTCCTAATATCTTAATGGCGTCGTCCACTCCTCCTTTAGGACCTGTCAGTATTAATATATCCCCTTCTCTCAATATTTCACTATCTTTCGGTGCATATATCCATCTTATTCCTCTTTTAATGGCTAGAATCCATATTCCTGTCTTCTCCTCCAGATCTAAGTCCCCAATTCTCCTTCCAATGGCATCACTCTTCTCACTAAGTGATATTCTCACTACAGTATCTTTACTTTCCTCCACAACTATCTCAAGCACTGGGTGAGCTGGTATGCCTCGTTCTACAAGAAGCGCCATCCTTAAAGCAGCATCACCTAGTTTTTCTGATGCAGATGCTGCTCTTAGTATCGGTATAAGCTCCTTAGGCCTCGAATTAGGCATGAGTCCACTAATGGCACTTATGAACAGGTCATCCTCAAGCTCATCCAGCTCGGATTCCAATCTAGAAACTTCAGCAGCCATCGTCGGGTTGTTATATAGGAGAGAGGCGTAAGCCAGGTATATAGATAGCTCGGAGAGACTTTTCATGCTGTTCAGCCTCTCCGCTATTTCCCTAGAATGCTCATCTACATTTTCTAGGGGTTTTTCTGGCAGAATAAATTTCTTATTCTCTCCTCTAGCTAGGGACTTGGCTGTTTCTATGCTATCCTTGGTTCCCTCCAGGAGGAGAATATCTCCTGCTTCAAGCTCCAAGTTCGGTGGTATATCAAATATCCACTTTCCCTTCTTTTTAATAGCCAAGACATCGCAGCCAGATATATTCGCAGGATCGTAAAACTCTTTACCTCTCATCGATATTAGAGGAGAAGATCCCTCCACTCTAACGAGACCTATTATTTCCTCAGCCGTGTAAAGCATCCAACTAAGTGCTGGATGGACAGGATACCCTCTTAAGACGAGCCTCACTAGGTCAGCCATTGCATCACTTATCTCATCGACAGCTATGCCTATATCTAGCAAAGCTGCCAACTCTTCCGCTTCCTTTGGAGACCTGCTTGCCATTATAGTCATCTTAAATAGGTTGTATCTAAGCTCATCCAGCTCAGATTCGAGTCCCATAACTTCCTCGGCCAGCTCTCTATCTTGATACATGAGAGAGGCGTAAGCCAGGCTGGCTGCGAATTCGGAAGCATCTTTCATCTCAATAAGTATATCACGGACGCTCATAGGCTCGTTCTCTGATGCCATTTCCCTTATTTCTCAGAAGTTTAGATTAAAAATTTGATTCGTCCACATCATCCTGTCCTAAGTACTCTCCTGTGGTGATCTCTATCATCTCCAGTGGTATCTTACCGGGATTAAGGAGCTTATAAGACGATCCAACAGCTATCTGAAGTCCATTTCCTCTAGTTACTATTCTTTCTTTATTATTGATGAATATCTTTGCCGTTCCACTCAATACCTGCCAGTAAATGCTCCTATGATAATGCCTCCTAGGTCCGAACCCTTTTCCTGGATAGATTTTGACCCTCTTAGCCTCATAACCATCTCCCCTAAGCAAGGTAGTGGAGAGTCCCCAGTGCTCATAGATTACTCGATGCCTGATAGCCTCTGGAACTTTTTCTTTAATCAGTCTCTCAATGAGGCCCTTGAGATCCTGACCGCTACCCTTGGGCATTACCAGAATGGCATCTTCATCGTCCACGACTATCATATCTCTCACATTTACTAGAGCCACGAGCCTCTTCGAGAGGACCAAGTTTCTCCTTGAATTAGCTAGCATAACCCTTCCGCTCAGGGCGTTTTCCCTTTCATCCTTGCTCAGAAGCTCGTAGACCGATTCAAAGCTTCCGAGATCGCTCCACCCTAAATTTATAGTAGGTATTATGGTTAACTGGCTTGGTACCTTGGATAGAGTACCTGAGCTTATATCTACCTTCTCCACGCTCATATAGGCCTCTTTAACATTATTTATCCTTTTAAGTGGCTCTGTAACTCCTGGAAGGGTTTTCTCTATTAGATTAAGCATATGAGATGCCTTGAATGACATTATCATTGTGCTCCAGTACCATCCACCTCCTCTTACCATCTCTAATACCTTTTCCCTTCCAGGCTTCTCCACGAATCTTTCAACGGAGTATATGCCTTCTTCCAACTTCTTTCCTGCCTTTATATAACCAAAACCTAGCTCGGGCTTAGATGGAGATACCGAAACTAAGCCTACCTTATCGAGATCTGCTGATCTCTGAGCAAGATTTACTGCCTTAAAGAGTTCAGACTCATTAAGGATCATATGGTCAGATGGGAGGACGGTTACTAAAGCATCTTCCAAGTTAAACCTATCCTTTAGGGAAGATAGGCTGTAGTAAATTGCTGGAGCTGTATCTCTTCTAGCCGGTTCAAGCACGAGGTTTTTCTCCCCTAAGTCTACTCCTATTTCTCTAGCTTGACCAATCGCTTGATATTTGTACATCTCTGATGTGACAACAACGGTTTCATCAGCTAGAATGCTAGCTCGTTTGAGTGACTGCTGATATGTAGAGAGATCTCCTACTATCTTTGTGAACTGTTTAGGATGCTCTTTTCTACTAAGAGGCCAAAGCCTTGTGCCAAAACCTCCTGCTAGGATCATAGATATCTTCTTAATATCCATAGTGCTCATAGACTACCAGTTATCCTCACAATTAATACCTATAAAGGAGCTGTTAACTTTTTGTATCCTTCATATGAGTAGTTATATATAAATGTTTTAAATGCATACTTCGGATAATATTTAGCTATATTCCCATTAATAATTTTATCTTCAATTTTCATATGATTAATGTTATTATATGATAATAAAACAAGATATAGGATATTATAATGCCAAGGGCGACCTTCATTTATGCAAACAATTCATTCGCTGCTATCATTATGGAGAGAGCAGAAACGAGGTGAGGAAGAGCTAAAAGTTGTTATGAAAAGCTCACGTGTGATGTCGGCACCTAAGGTGTTATAGATGGATGGACTCTCTTGAATTGGCACTAAAGCTTGTTGGAGAGATAGTGGACATAGTGAGAAAACTTAGAGATGAGCAGAACAGAATGTCCACATGTCTTTGAAAGTAGCTGATTTTGGATATATTTTAGAGCAGAGAAGGATAGTTCTGTTTGGAGCCAAGGAAGAGTTAGATAAGATTAGGAAAATAGGAGAAGCATATCTGAGCATGTAATCTCCTCTTTTCTTTCCTCTATAGCGTTCCCTTTATATCCCTCTCACGTCAGTCCTGTTTAGATATGATTTACCGCTAATGTTGATTTAAGCTCTTGGAAAGATATATTACATTTTTATAGGAATTGAAAGATATATGAGAATAGTAAGTTTTTGGGGGAAAGGAGGAGTAGGAAAAACAACATGCTCTGCTTCTATAGCTGCTGGTCTCTCTGAGCTAGAAAATAGAAAAGTTCTTCTCGTGACCACAGATCCAACACCTACATTATCAGATGTGCTAGGTGTTAATATAGGGCCAAGACCTAGGAAGGTTAATGGATTCACCAGTCTTTATGCGATGGAAATAGATGAGGAAACTGTGATCAATGAATGGAAGGAGAGATTCGGTGGCGAAGTTTATGGAGTTCTTTCATCATTTCTGCCAGTTGAAAGGGACGTAATAGATTATATATCGAGAGCTCCGGGCATTGCTGACCAGTTCGTGCTTTACGTTTTGTATAGGATATGGAAGAGACAGGGATATGACTTTGTAGTATGGGATACTCCTGCTTCTAGTGGAAGTATAAGACTCCTTAGGATCGAAGAAGAATTCTATTCTCATCTCGGGGACGCTATTAAGATGTACCTTAGACTGAGAGGGTTCCTTGAGAAGATGAGGAGGGAAGAGAAAGATCCCCTTCGCCTAATAGAGGAGTGGAGGGAACTGGCTAGAAGTATTTTTGATATATTGACATCCAGTGAACATTCTCTCTATCTCATTTCCATTCCAGAGAGGGTTTCTTATCTTATAACTAAGCGACTTTATGATGAATTGACGGAATTTGGAATAAATATACAGGCTATTATAGTTAATAGACTAATAAGAAAGTGTAATTGCCTTAAAAATATGAGAGAGATCCATCTGAAGGTATTGAAAGAGTTTAAGGCTAACTTTGAAAGAGTACATGTGATAGAAAATGAAGATTATGAGCCCATTGGAAAAGATGGACTCCTGAAATTTTACGGTCATTTAGGGGGATTACTATGAGTAAGGATCAAGCTTATCTGATATGGAGCTTTCTCGTCCTAGCTCTTTCGTATTCAGTACCCTACTTCCTGCTTGAGGATTGTAAATCTCTAATCCTTTACGCCTTCTGGCTGGTGCTCACAGTCACCCACTTTGTTGTTTCTCTAGTCTATCTCAAGGGGCGGGAGTTATGAATGAGCTCTTAGCTGCTATATTAGCGCTTGCTTTATACTTAGCAATAGGAACGATCATAGCTCTCATATCCCGCAGAATGGGTATAAAGACCACTAGCGACTACTATGTGGCTGGTTACAAGCTTGGAGGAATAATAGCTGCGATATCGTATGCAGCCACGACGTATTCGGCTTTCATGATGGTAGGATTGGTTGGCCTGACATATAAAACTGGAGTTGGAGCCTTTGGCTTTGAGATAACCTACCTCCTTGCAACTATATTCATTCTAAGCTATGCAGCTCCCAAGGTTTGGAAGCTAGCGAGGGAGAGAGAATGGATTAGTCCTGCCGAGATGGTCGGAGATCTCTACGGATTCAAGTCGCTGGCAGTACTGGTGGCTCTAATGTATCTCATTGCTCTTATACCCTATGCATCTGCCCAACTGATTGCGGTTGGTAGAATGGTTGAAGGAATGACAAGCGGTTTATATTGGCTAGGAATAGTGATAGGCGTTGTCGCTGCGCTCATATGGACTGGCCTGTCTGGAATGTGGAGCCTCGCATCAACAGATCTTTACCAAGGTACCTGGATGATAGCTGCAGCTATTATATTTATTGCGTGGCTTTTTCTATGGGGAGGAACTGATATCTCAAGAGGAGTGACTTCTCTGGGCAAATCAGGTCTTCTAGGGATGAGTTGGTCCCCTTTGGTATTCGTTTCTTATACCATTCCTTGGATATTCTTTGCCATAACCAATCCTCAAGTAGTTCAGAAGGTTTACACACCTAGAGATGAGAAAGCTCTTAGGAGGATGGTCTCCCTCTTCGCCATATTTGGTCTTACATATACTGTCATAGTTACTCTTGTGGGGCTAGTCAGCAGGTCATTAACCGCTGCCGGTAAGCTTTCATTAGTGACGATAGGAGATCAGGTCACTCCTCTCCTCCTATCATATGCACCCCTGCCTCTAGCAGTGTTCGTATTTACATCAATAGTGGCAGCAGCCATGACTACGATGGATGCAATAATTCTAAGCCTTGCATCAACTATCTCGAGAGATATGTATCAGGGATACTTAAAGGGATCTGATAGAAAGGCCATAACATTAGGGAGATTATCTATACTAGCTCTTCTCCTCGTACTGAGCTACGTGGCCTACATGAAGATAGGGTTCATTGTAGATCTATCCGTTTTGGCATCAGCCCTTCTCCTTCCGCTAGCCCCTGTGACCTTAATAGGCTGGTATACAGGTAAGAGGTTCGGAAAAATTGGTGGATATTCCGCTGAGGCATCCCTCATTTCCGGATTCGCTATAGGTCTTTACTGGGCCCTCATCCATGGAGCAAGAAAATCTTTAGTTACTCCAATCTTTGGAATCCCAACAACCCTCTTTATACTAATGGTCTCAACTGTAATAGCATTGCTTCCCTTGGCTAAGAGGTAATTGCATATGGAAGTTGGTCTGAAGGGCGAGTTCAAGTACCTAATTGATGAAAAGATGGATGCCAGACATCTTAAGGTGAAGGTTCTCTCAACTCCTAGCTTAGTTTCTTTAATGGAGATCTCTTGCCATAGATCTATAGAGAAATATCTAGGAGAAGGAGAGACCACCGTAGGTACTTACATATGCATTCATCATAGGGCACCTACTCCTGTAGGTGAGAATGTAAGGATCAACACGAAGCTTGTGAAAGTTGAAGGAAGGAAGCTAGTGTTCAAGGTAGCCGCTTATTGGAGAGGGAAGTTAATAGGCAGTGGAGAGCACCATCGCTTTATAATTAATGAGGAGAGCTTTGCCAAGAAGATTAAGGAGGAAGTTTCTTGAAGCTTGGTAAAGAAATACTGAGAAGGCTTCAAGAGACTTTAGAGTTCAGAGAGAATGAGTTTGTCTCTCTAGTGGCTAATAAATCAGGAAATCCCTTTGAGGTGCTGGTGGCGACGATAATATCGCAGAATACAAATGATAGAAATACAATAAAAGCGATGAATAGACTGAAGACCTTGTTAGGTAGAGTAGACCCTGAGAAGATAGAGGAGCTCCCACTTAAGAAATTGGAGGAGATTTTGAAGCCAGCTGGCCTATACAGACAAAAAGCTAAGGTAATAAAGGAAGCAGCATCTTTTCTAAAGGAAGGAAAGCTAAATAGAATTCTGAGGATAGAAAATTTGGAGGAAGCTAGGAAGGAACTTATGAGTCTCCCTGGAGTTGGACCCAAGACAGCAGATGTAGTTCTTAGCCTTACATCCAGTAAGCCAACTATAGCTGTAGACAGGCATATAGCGAGGATATCCCTGAGACTCGGCTTGGTGAAAAATGACAATTATAATGATATAAGAAATGCTCTTATATCTCTTTTTTGTTCTGAGGACTATCTTAAAGCTCATTTGCTCCTTATAAAGTTGGGAAGGACTTATTGCAGGCCAAAGAATCCTAAGTGTGATAAGTGTCCCCTCAGAGATTTATGTGAGTATGCAAGGAAATCTGGGAGAGCTGGGAAATCCAAGTGAACCTGAATTACATACGTTCCGGCCTAGGAACACCTATTAGATCCAGAGCCTTACCCAGAACTCCTTTAACTCCCTGAACCAGTTTTATTCTAGCCTCCTTAATATCTCTAGGTGCGTTGAGAACTGGATGTCCCTCGTAAAACTTGTTAAATAGAGAAGCTAGATCATTAGCGTATTGAGATATAAGATCAGGCCTCATTAGTAAATAGGAACTCTGAATTCTCTCTGGGAAATTAGCAAGCATGTATATGAGTTCTATTTCTAGCTCCGATTTCAATTTTGATGGATCGTATGTTCCAGGGATTTGCTTTACTTTCTTCAATATATTATATGCTCTAGTGTAGGAGTACTGAACGAAAGGCCCGCTATTAGTTTCAAAGTCGAGAACCCTCTCCCACCTGAATTGAACTACCTTCATGGGTGATACATTAATTAGAGCATACTTAAGAGCACCAACAGCTACCTTTTCCGCTATCTTATCTACCTCTTCCTCCTCTTTTATTCCTCTCCTAGCAAGTATATTGAGGACTTTCCTTTTAGCTTCATCTAGCAGATCATCTAGTGTTATATACACTGCCCTTCTCCCGGACATCTTCACTCCTATAAGATTCACCATTTCATATGGTAGGTGAATTAAGAAATTCGGATCATATCCCATCAAAGCCAGACTGGCTCTGACTTCCCTCTGCTCAAGGGTCTGCTCCGTTGCTATGACGTTATAGCATCTATTAGCATTAGTCGATATCTTGTATAGAGAGTACGCCACATCTGTGCCGGTGTAGAGCCATGTACCGTCAGACCTCGTTAGATAAAATCTTGGGGGAATGATCTCGTTGAGTTTCTCTTGAGATATCAATAAGTCCAGATGCTCCTTTGCGATTCCAAATACCTTCCTTATATTTTCTCTCTCTCTTACTGCTCTATTAAGATCTATATAGATGGCATCTCCTTCCCTTTCTAAGTAACCAGATTCTTTGAGCCTCTCAAGCGCTTTTAATACCCAGCTATTCCATATAAGCTCGCTCTCCCAATCGAACTGGTCATATGTTATACCCATCCTTCTTAGGGTCTCAATGAATCCATTGAGTACAGATTCAGCTACATCCCTGAATAGGAGCTTAGTTTTCTCATCCCTCCTTTGATACCTCTTTAAAAGATCCATCACATAATCTTCCGTTATCTCCTTTACTCCTTCAGCTATTTGAGGATCTTGTGTCCTTACCCTCTCGATGGTCTCCTTCCACTCATTTATGGGTTCCCCTTCCTCAGCAATTCCTTTTCTTATCTTCCACAGTTCCAGGACTGCATTGGCCATAGCATATATTAGTCCATACCAATGATCCTTCTTACTCTTAGGCTTTAGCTTCTTTACCTTCGATCTCCCAGCCGCTAGTATAGCCACCTGCAAATTGCAATCATTCACCAAGTAGTGCCTCTTAACATCCCATCCTAGATAATCCAAGATTCTAGCGAAAGAATCACCTATTATCGCGTTTCTACCACTGCCGACGTGTAAGGGATGGACTGGGTTAACGCTCGTATGCTCCACCATTACTGTAACATTTTTTCTAACTCCTTTTCCAAGTTCTTCCTTTCCAGCTAGATCTAAAACGTCCCTAAAAAGCGCATCTCTTTCTATCACTACGTTCAGATACCCTCCGATGGTAATGAGTTTTGAGGCATAAGGAATTTTGCTTAGATCTATTGATCCTGCTATCAACTTTGCTGCTTCTTTCGGCTTCTTATTTAGGTCTTTTGCGGCTTTAAATCCTACGGGAAGACCAAAGGATTTCTTATCCTTTGGCGATCTTGCTACCTGAAGCAGGTTAAATGAGAGGGGAGATCCAAGTTGAGAAAGGACTCTATTGACCTCATGAGCGAATTCGTACTTGAAGGAGCCTAAGGGATCTGTAGTCATCTCTTTATTGACATGTCTTTTATTTAAAATGGTGGTGAGTTGTCTCAACCTAAATTTCGAACAACTCTCATTGAGGTCTTAAGGAGCATACCCGCTGGCAAGGTGACCACTTTTAAGTTAATAGCCGAGGCCATGGGTGATGTTAGAGCTGCATTAGCGGTCAGGAACGAATGCCTAAAGATAGCCGCTGAAATACCAGAAGTTCCTTGGTGGAGAGTAGTTTCGTCGGAGGAAAAGCCCTTACCGGGGGGTCTCAATAAGATAAGGGAGGAGGGAGGATTAGAAGATCTCTTAAGCGAGAGGTTCTATACAGGAATTCATGTACAGCCTATCTTCAAGATAATGGCTGAGGATCAGCTTTATCTCGCCAATAAATTGAGCTTGGTTCCACTAGAGGAGGTAGAAGTTGCTGCTGGTGTTGATGTAAGTTATGGAGAGGATTACGCAGTCGGCGCCTGTGTAAGCTTAAACAGCAAGCTGGAGATCCTAGAGGTTAGGTTAGAAAAGTTCATTCCTCAGATACCCTATGTACCTACATACTTAGCATTTAGAGAGTTGAGAGGTATGTATCCTCCTTCCAGATTATGTGACCTCGACGTCATATTCGTGGATGGCCATGGCCTTGCTCATCCAAGGAGGTTTGGTGAAGCATCTCACCTAGGTATCATCTTGAATAAGCCTTCTATAGGAGTGGCTAAATCCAAGCTTGTTGGTAAGATAGAAGGTAATTCCATCTTTCTGGACGGAGATTTAGTGGGCGTTCTGGTAAATGGAGGCTATGTGTCTCCGGGGCATTTATCTGATGTGAAAAGCAGTAAAGAAATTTCACTGAAATTTTGGAGAGATGGTAAACAACCACTACCTCTCATATTGGCACACAAATATTCTAAGGAGGCTATACGGGAACACTAATTTCCTTGGGCCTGTTCCTCTCCAGATCAACCTTTAGAAGTACATCCTTACCTTCTGGGCTTATTATCTTGAGCTGGAGATCTTTTATATTGGAGTAAGCTGTCATTTTACCCTCTAAGTACTTTCTATCATATCTAAATATGCCCTTAACTTTAGATACTGATTTAAATCTCTCTAGCATCTCTACAGGGGTAGTGACCCATATACCCTTCTCCTGAGCATTTCTGACTAAGGAAATCGCTGATAAGTCATTTAAAGCATCAGCATCCACCAAGCATTCCCATTTGGCTATAAAATTGGCAACTCTTCTAGCGGAATCCGTGGTTGAGATTCTAGCCACTACTGGTATGTTCCATACAAGGCCATCTGGTTTGAAGGGATATCCTATTCCCAATAGAAAGCCTATTCCAGTGGACAGCTCGCCAGCTAGGACATAGCTAGACTGGACGTATGCTGCTGACTTCCATGCATCAACTAAGGTTGATATTATCCCCTTGAACCTTATCCCTATGTTTCCCCTCTTTATGATATTTGTAAGCTCATCATACTCATCTGACATAGTCATATGGTCTATTGAAGCTCTAAGAGAGGCAAGAAGACCGACCTCATGCCCATTCTCCTCTAAAGATAGCAATAGACTCTTTACCTTGGGAAGGGTGTAGTCATCGCCCCTGCCTACGAAGAATGATAGGAGATCTACCTGCTTTGCGAGGCTTTCTACCCATGACTTTGATCTTTTGAAAGGGTTTAACCTGAATCTTGATCTTCCAGTCCTAAAAACTGGTACAGATATCGATAGAGCCCCATTATAGCCAGAAGGTGGAACTTTCTTCATAATCAGGGGAAAACCTTCCCTCTTATGAAGGAGCAATATAGCGGAGAGTAAAAGCTTAGCATGAACGTCTACGATAGGTATTGAAGAGGATGCTCCCCTTATCTCCTCAAGCATCTGTGGACTAAATCTCTTATCGCTAGATTTTATGCTTCTGATTTTCAAGGAGGACTCTCCTCCTCTAAGGAAATAGCTTACATTCCTAAAGAGATCGTAGCCCAGTAATAAGTTGCTATTCTTGGCATAAAGGGGAGCCTGTCTGAGGATTTTATCTCCATTGAGCTCGTATTTAACCCCAAAGTAGGGAACTCTCACCTTATTCACGTAAAAGAAGCTAATAGGCTCTGGTGGAGAATTTTCTATCTCTTTTTTCTCTCCACCATAATAAGAAAGGGCCGTTTCGCCAATAAATATGGAGGGAATCATAACAGGGACGAACCTGATTGATTCTGGAAAAATCGCCACGGAATGCCTGAGGGGATCTGGCTCCTCAACTTCCTCCCAGAATAATCCTAATGAATCTAATGCATATTTAACAGCATCCCTCACGTTCTTGTCTGACGACCTAACAGCAGCAATGTTCGTTGGGACCACGCCCCCTACGGAAGGTGGTGGGGCCGGTGGGACTTGAACCCACGCCTTACGGGTCTCCCCCTCATTGCTCCAATGACTGGAGCCCGCCGCCCTGCCTTTCCAGGGCATTCTCCCCCAATCATAAGGAGAGAGCCAGACTGGGCCACGGCCCCTAACCCTCCTTCCTTTAAATTAGAGGAGGTTATATAAATAGTTTGTTTGATGTTAAATGATGAAATGTCATTACTGCCAGCGAGAGGGTACTATATTCATTGAGAATTTGGGGTATTGGACATGCGAAGATCATTTCGAAAGATACTTCCTGAAGAGGGTGGATAGGGTTCTTCGAAAAGTCAAGAGAGGAAGTTCTATATTATTCGGGGTATCAGGAGGGAAGGATTCTGTAGCAGCTCTTCATTCTTCTAGCCTATTAGCTGAAAAGTATGATTTAAAGTTGGGAGCAGCTATAGTTTACACAGGCTTGGCCTCTGATTGCCTAGAGATATTTAAATCTCTAATTAATGAGCTAGGATTGAAGAACTATGTAATAGATGTGAGAGAGTGGGGTATTAGGATCCCTCAAGATCCAAGAAGCGCTTGCCTAGTATGTGGAGTAGTAGACAGGTACTTGCTCAATAGGTACGCTATTGAGAAGGGATATAACTACGTCGCCACCGGGCACAACCTCGATGATATGGCCTATTTTGGCCTCAATAACCTGATAAATCATTCCTTAGATTACCTCTTTTATCAATATGATTCTGTAACTCCTCCTCTCCCTGAATATAAGATGGCAGGTAAAGTTAAGCCGCTCTTCTGGCTCAGTGATGCTGACGCTTTAAACTACATCAAGGTTAAGGGACTGCGCACTTGCCTAACGAAGTGTCCTTATGAGGGTAGGGATAAGCAGGCAGTAATAAAGCCCCTTTTATACCAGATAAGGAGTAGATGGTCCTCTTCCTTGGTAAACTTCGTCAGTTCCTTGAGAAAGCTTGCTAAAATGTCAGAGCCACCACCTAGAAAAATAAATTTATGCGAGAAGTGCGGTTATCCAACATCAGGTAGAATATGCGCGTTTTGCAGACTAAGGGAGAAGCTAGGGGAGGAGGTGCTTTGAATGAGAATGAAATTGTTTGATTCTCATTGCCACCTAGAGGACAATGCCTTTGATTCAGATAGAGATGAAGTCCTTAAGAGGGCCATTGGTAGCGGTATAGTAGGTATAGTAACCTCTCCTATATATCCAAGAGACTCCACTAAAGCATTGAATTTATTCAGGAAAAGTAGTATTGTCAAGATTTCCATAGGCTTGGATGTAGCTGAATATGGCGATGATGAGAAGGTGAATATAACCTTAGATCTTACTAGGAAGCATAGCGAGGAGATAGTTGCTGTTGGTGAGGTCGGCCTGGATTACAGAGTTGCAAGAAGAGGCCCTTCTAAGGAGAAGCAAAAAGAGGTATTTAGGAAATTCATAGGACTAGCTAAGGAGCTAGATAAGCCCCTAGTAGTGCATAGCTTATGGGCACAAAGACCCGTCCTTAGGATTCTTGATAAGGAAGGTGTAGAGAGAGTGATACTCCATGCATTTGGAGGAAAGAGCGAGGACGTTGAGTTTGCGGTGAATAGAGGGTGGATGGTAAGTATTCCAACAAACGTAGTTAGGTCGAATAATGTTCAAAAAGTCGCTTTAGCAACACCTTTAGATCATATAGTCCTAGAGTCTGACTCCCCAGTCTTGGCGCCGGATCCCAACCAGAGAAATGAGCCTGCCAACATAAAGATCTCAGCTAGATTCATAGCTGATATGAAAGGATACGATGCCGAGGAGTTAGCTAAAGTAGTTACTTATAACGCCATTAAGGTGTACGGATTGTGAGCAGGAAGAAGTTTACGAGAATCCCCTACGATCTTGTAGGATCTAGGGAAACCGGTGCAGTAGCTGTTGTTGAGGTACCTGAGGGTTTATCCCCTTCGGATGTAGCAAGGAATGTGATGAAGAGGCACCCTCATGTGAAATCCGTGCTTAAGAAGGAAGGAGCTAGAGAAGGGGATTTCAGGATCAGACCTTTCAGTCTCATAGCTGGTTCGGAGGATACAGAAGTCATACACAAGGAATATGGTTACAAGTTGAAGCTCGATCCCAGATACGTTTATTTTTCGCCTAGGGAGGCCACAGAGAGACAGTTTATAGCAGAGCAGGTTAAAGATGGTGAATTTGTTCTAGTTATGTTCGCAGGAGTGGGACCCTATGCCATAGCCATAGCCAAGGCTAAAAAGGCAGAAGTTGTAGGAATTGAGTTAAATCCCATAGCTACAAGATACTTTCAGGAAAACGTTCTCCTTAATAAGATTGGTTATAAAGTATTTCCGATAGAGGGAGATGTAGCCTTTGTAACTCCAGCTTTATATGGGCACTTTGATAGGGTAGTGATGCCGCTTCCAAAGGGAGCTTATCTTTTCATTCCATATGCTATTAGGGCCTTAAAAAAGGAGGGAGGAGTCATTCATTTTTACTATTGGGGAGGCCAAGATGCTTTCAGAAGGGCTGAGGGGATGTTTCAAGCCGAAGCCATGAAGATAGGATGGGGAGCTGCCTCTACCGGATTCAGAATAGTTTCCAGTTATTCCCCACGAATTTATAAGATAAGAGTGGATTTTTTGATAAAACCGACGGACATCAAGTAAATTTTTAAAATGTAGGTTTTTAGTTCTATCTTGCCCTTAAAATGGGGGGTTATCATTGGATGGAAATTCATCAGGAAATAGATCTACTGTTTTCGACCATTATGAAGACCAGTTGAATAAAAAAGTTGAAGAACATTTAAAATATTTATCCAAAATATATCCATTGGATGAAGGTCCTGTATTTGATCTTCTGACATCATATAAGAAAAACATGGAGGCGATAAATCACATCCCGATGCTTATAACTAACAGCCTCACAGACCTCTTCAGGATAAAAAAAGAGAATTTTACCTCCCAATTCCAACAGGATATATCCTTCCTAATAAAATCCAAGGAGGTAAGGGAACTAGAGGAGAGGGAGATAGCTGTCATTACTCAGGCTGTGAAGGATCTTATGGAAGCTCTTTTTTCCATAATAATAAATAAAACTGGAGAAACCTTATCTAGCTATCTAAAATGGATGCCTAAGAGCAACGATACAGCAAACGGTACCGTTGAGGAAGTAAAAGATTTCTTTGCCAGGCTGATGTATGAGATAGCAAAAGCTAGAGCTGAAAGAGACTTGTATAAGGAAGAAGTTGTATCTTTAAAGAAAGCGATGACTCCCCAAGTCAGTGGGAAGTATAGAGTACTACGAGTATTGGAAGAAGCTGGAAAACCCCTGAGACCAGTTGAGATTGCGTCTAGGCTTGAACTAGCAGAAGTAACGGTGAGGCGATACCTTAAAGACCTAATGGCAGAAGAATTTATAGCTAGAAATGAGAGCAGGAAGCCTTATACTTATAGGCTGGTGGATAGGAATTGGCTATCAAGGATCACGGGAAGAAGAAGGAAGTAGTAGTGCTTGTTTCCCCCATATGTGAATATTCGTTGAATGTCACTGTATCCCTCAAGAAGTGGGCTAAGAGACTAGGCTTTAATTTTAGGGAGATCTCTCTTCTAGAGCCTGAGGGACAAGAGTACGTACTAGAACTTGGGATAAGGAGAGCGCCCGCTCTGATAATTGACGGAAAGCTGATCTCTGAGGGAAAGATAAGGCTCCCTGGTGTTGAAGAAATTGAAAACTGATTTTTTGATCATTGGGGGAGGAATTTCTGGTTCTTCTCTGGCATATCTTCTTGCCAAATTGGGTTTTGATGTCACTATAGCAGAAAAGAAGTCAAAGATTGGATACCCACATCATTGCTCGGGAATTCTTGGCTTAGAGGCGATAAGTGAGTTAGTTCACTTTGATGAGGATTGGGTTTTATCTGAAATTAATTGGGCAAGATTCATATCTCCTAGAGGAATATCCTTGGAGATAAGGAAGCCTCTCGCTAAGGTTGTAGATAGAGAGTCTATGGATAGAGATACTTGGGAGATGGCTTTATCTGAGGGTGCAAAGGGCCTGCTCTCGTCTCCCTTTAAGGGATTTCTATCCAGAGATGAAGCCAGGGTAGGAAGAAGTAGTATTCATTTTGAGGCCTTGATAGGAGCTGATGGTACTCTCTCTAAAGTGTCAGAGCTTATAGGTTTCGAAAAACTGCCATTTGAATTAGGAATCCAGAGATTGCTGAGGGGCAGGCCAGGGAATGGCTATATAGTGAAGATAATAAGAGGAAGCAAATTTACTTGGTTGCAGCCTTGGAGGGAGGGAAGAAAAGCGGGAGCCCTTGGAGATCCTAAAGATAACCTATTATTGTGGACATATTCAATTAGCGATGAAAGATCGAGAGGATACGAGGGAGGATTGTTACCTGCAAAAACAAGGAGGAGGTTCCATAAGGGGAAGGTAGCGCTAATAGGAGATGCTGCCGGACAGATAAAGCCAATAAGTAGGGGAGGAGTCCTCTTAGCATCCAGAGCTGCTCGTATATTGGCAGAATCAGTATCTAGAAGAGAGGATATTGAGAGAGCCTTTAGGAGATATGAATCTAAATGGTGGAGGATTAATGGAAGGGAGATAATCTTAGGAAGGAGTATACGTATATACCTGGATCTGCTTTCGCCAAGCAAGATAGACAAGATATTTTCCCTGCTTAAGGAGGATGAAGATCTCTTGGAAAGGGAATTTGAGGTCGATAGACAAACTGCCCTTCTTTTAGCCCTTCCTGCTGTAAAAATTCTTAAATTAGCTACTGAGGATATTGCTGCAGGCGCTTCGGCTATAGCTGAGATGATTAAGTACATCGTACGGTGAGTGCTATGGTAACGCTCATGAATGTCTTGTTAGGGTTAGGTGTAGGTCTATCCATTTTAGTTTTACTGAAAATGTACTCTAATGTACCAGATGTTACAAATTTACTGCTTTCAGCTAATATAGGTATATATATCATAACAGCTCCCACCCTATTCAAGGCGAATGTAGGGATCCTTCGCTGGTACGGCAGTTCCGGTATCTATCTCCTGACTGGAAGATATGAGACCCTTATTACATCCATGTTCCTGCATGCGAATATCCTCCAT
Organism: Thermoproteota archaeon; assembly: GCA_015522685.1. Classification (GTDB taxonomy): domain Archaea; phylum Korarchaeota; class Korarchaeia; order Korarchaeales; family Korarchaeaceae; genus Korarchaeum. Next base: position 20,102 of record WALU01000029.1, read on the forward strand.
ATAGGCCTCAATATGTACGCTCTTTATATTCTGGGGAAGGTAGTCGAGCTGTCCATGGGAAAGTGGAAATACCTCCTCATGTACTTCGCTTCTGGTATAGTGGGAAATCTTCTTTCAGCCTTTCTGGACGTGAGAGCAGTTGGTGTAGGCGCATCTGGTGCAATAATGGGATTGTTAGGTTACATGGTGGCTATGGAGTACAGGATGACGGGAAAATTAAGCACTTCCACTGTATTCATAGCCCTCTTTGTTATATTTGGAGGGTTCTCCGCTAACGTTGACATATGGGCTCATGCAGGAGGATTCACAGTTGGATTAATATGGGGGCTCATGAGAAAGTTCAGATCTCAGCCTAGATATGGAGTTAGCTATGACCTCTATTACTGAGGTAATAAGCGGGGAGCACAAAATCCTCCTCCTCTTTTTAAGCAGGAAAATCAAACAGCTAAGGGGTATCATGTTCAAGGTGAAGGAGGCAAGGAATATTAGTGATGTTTCATGGGCTCCAGGATTGAAGCTGGTTCATCTTAAGAACGATCAAAAATGGCCAGATCAGTTTTATTCGGAGGAGGGTTATCATGTAGAGTTAAAGGCCCCTCTTTCTTATTACAAGGGTAGTTGGGTATCTCCGAGGGGGGTGTATGCTCTGGCTGACTATGAAATAGTTTTAAAGGGAAAGAGGATTAAAGTAAGGAGAGTTGTGCATGAGAGCGACCTTTACTTCCTAAAGGTTATTCAGGAGATGCTTTAATATATCCATGTTGATCAGCATAGGCGAAAAGAATGTCCATAGCCAATCTGGTTCTAGTTCCAGCTGGATTCATTTATCATTGGATCCTGGAGTTTCTGGCTGATAAGATGCCTAAGGCCTTTCCAGTCGAGGTTAGAATAGATTTTAATAGTGTAGAGATCCCTCCTTTGTTATATAACCCTGAAAACTCCCAACTTAAAAGTGAAGATTTTCTAAGGTATTTGAGGAGTATAGATAGGTGGGCATCTGATGAGAAAATTCTTGTTATCATAGATGATGATGCCTTTGCTCCCGGAACTAACTTTGTCTTTGGCCAGGCAGAGCTAGGGGGAAGATTTGGAGCTGTTTATCTATCCAGGCTTAGGCCTGAGTTTTATGGGGAGAGGGAAAATAAGCCTCTCTTTCTCCTGAGGGCCTTGAAGGAGGCAAATCATGAGCTAGGTCACCTCCTAGGGTTAAGGCATTGCTCAACCTCCAACTGTGTCATGAGATTTAGCTTGTCCATCTGGGATGTAGATAAGAAGGATTGGAAACCATGCGATAGATGTCTTTCTAAATTAGGTGTCATAAATGTCAGAACTTAGGTTAGAGGATTATGATCTTCTCCTCATAGATCTTGATGGAGTTGTTTGGCTTAGAAATGAGCCAATAGCTGGAGCAGTAGAGACATTGAATAGGATCCATGATGGTGAGAAAATAGAGATTAGGTTCGTCACAAACAACTCGACTAGGCATAGGAAGGAGGTAGCAGAGACTCTCAGGAGAATTGGCATAAGATGGGCTGAGCAGTATCACGTCATAACTAGTGCAAGTACTCTAGCGGATCTCTCTTCAGTAATAGGCATCGAGAGATGTTTTATTGTGGGGGAGCAGGGCTTGTTAATGGAGCTGGAGGAGGAAGGAGTGGATATAGGAGGTAAGGGGGATGTATGCGTTGGGATGGACAGGAACTTCAATTATCAGAAGCTAACAACTGCTCTGAGGAACATCTTAGCAGGGGGTCTCTTTCTAGCGACTAATGAGGATAGAACCTTTCCAACACCAGATGGTCCAATACCAGGAGCCGGTTCCATGGTCTCAGCAATATCTGGGGCGTGTGGACGGCCCCCAGATATCGTTATCGGAAAACCAAATCCTATAATGTTCTTAAGGATCTCTATTCAGACTGGAGCCAAAAGACCCTTAGTAATAGGAGATAGAATAGAGACTGACGTCCTAGGAGCGTTGAGAGCTGGTATGGATTCAGCTCTTGTTTTGACCGGTGCTGCTAAAGATTTGAGGGAGGTAAAACCACGCCCAAAGTACGTGCTGAGAAGCTTGAGGGATTTATTGAAATCTGGGGAATGAAGGGAGCTTATATTCTCATCATGAGATCGAAAGGAGTAACATTAGATGTTGGTAAGTTAGGTAAGGTAAACATACCTAGAGGCTTGGTAGCTTACGTGGGATCGGCTAGGGGGCCTGGTGGTTTAGGGGCTAGGTTAAGTAGACATTTTAGAAAAGGCAAGTTAAAGAGGTGGCATATCGATTACCTTACAGAGAGGGAAGAAATTGAAGTCATTGGAGCATTTGCTCTATTAGGAGGAGACGAAAGCAGGGTTGCTTCCCTTATGATGAATGAATGTACACCTATAGTAGCTGAATTTGGCTGTTCAGATAAAAAAGATGATTTCACTCACCTCTTCTTAGTTAAAGATCTTGAGTCATTGGAGAATAGGTTAAATAAACTAGGAAAGCTGATAGAGCTCCAATTAGGAGCCAGAGAGACCTAAATCTTTGGGTGTCACGTAAAAAACCAACTTGTATCTGTGGTAATCCCTTATTATCTGTCTGGCTGCCTCGCTTAGATTGGGCTCTCCATCCTTAAACTTCCAGTCCCTTCTCAGCGCGAGTCGTTCCAGTATTTTAATAGGATCTTTCTCATCTATTCCATATACCTTCTTAACCAGTTTAGGATTAGAAAGTATTGCCCTCTGCAATAACGCTACAGCCACCCCTATAGAATCCCTTAGATCCTCAGGAGGATATCCATGTAATGCCATCTCGAGAGGTCCTCCTTCTGCTGGAATTATACCAGGAGAATCAAGCAGGTATAAGCTCCTATCTATCTTATAGAGCTGAAAATGCTTAGTGTATCCAGGATTCCCTGGTACGGAGCTGGTAGATGCTGAGCTATGACCCTTGAGGACATTTATTATAGAACTTTTCCCTACCTTCGGGAAGCCAGTTATGAATACCTCAGCTGGTAGCTGAGGCGCCTCTCTCTTTATGATCTTTCTCAATTTCAGCGTACCTAATCTCTTCCTAGCACTTATGTAAGTCGCTTTAATTCCCTCTCTCTTAAATATATCGATCCATTGATCCAAAATCTGCCTAGGAACCAGATCAGCCTTGTTTATTATCAAAAGCAATTTCTTACCCTTCCTCCTTGCTATGTCCTCTAGTTTTCTACTTCTAGTAGTCCATGGATCCCTAGCATCTATTATCTCTAGTATCAAATTAGTTTTATCCATTGCCGAGCTTATTTTCCTCCAGTTAGCTAGCTTCATCTCTTATACTTATAGAGTGTAGTCCAACCAACTTTATATTCCTATCGCTAAGAATTAAGGCTAGCTCTTCAGACATATATCAATGAAGCTGATATATAGTCCTTTTATATCATCCTACGACTTCGGCTCTGGCCATCCATTTAGAGGTGATCGGTTTCCATCATTCATAAGCTTTATTTTTAGAAGAAGAGAGCCCTTCGAAGTTATTGGCTACTTAGGCGATCCACCCAAGCTAGATGATCTCACAGCTGTTCATAGCCTTAAGTACTTAGAGGAGCTGAAGAGAAAGAGCTACATGAATTATGGAATGATCTCTTTGGATACTCCAGTATTCAAGGATATGTGGGAAGCAGCTCTAAATCTAGTTCATTCATCTCTGTCTACAGTCAGAGTGGCCCTTAAAGATGGATCCGCCGCTGGATTCGGTGGTGCTCATCATGCCAGCATAGGCTATGGTGGAGGTTTTTGCCTTATTAACGATATTGCTGTAGCTGCTAGATGGGCCCAAAGAGAAGGGAAGGTTGAGTCCATTGCTATTTTTGATCATGATGCCCATCATGGCAATGGCACAATGGACATATTCTATGAGGATGATACAGTCCTTTACGTTAGCATACATCAAGATCCAACCACGATATATCCAGGAGTAGGGTTCGCAAGACAAGTCGGAAAGGGAAAGGGAGAGGGATTTACTGTGAATATACCTCTCCCACCTGGAGCAGGACCTATGTCTTATAGTATGGCATTTGAAGAGATAGTGAGACCTATCATAGACTCTTTTAACCCTGATTTACTGATAGCTCATGGAGGAAGCGATCCTCATTTCCTAGATCCTCTCACTCAGCTTTATCAAACATTAAATGGGCTTTGGAGCATAGGAAAGTGGGTATTTGAGCTGAAAGCCAAGTTCAAGGCGGAGCTATTGATAAGTGGATATAATCCTAAGATCAGAAACTGGGGATGGCTATCTATCCTTAGAGGATTTTCCAACATGAAGATGAGTTATAACCCGCTAGATGTGGAGGGCGAAGTTCCATTGGAAGATGGAAATATTATCAGAAGATCTAAACTCGCAATAGATGATGCTAAAGGAATATTGTCCAAGTATTGGAAGCTGTCTTAAGAGTAATTTTTTACTTTAACCTGAAATCCGAGTCAATCGAGGAGGTCTCATCAAGTGATCAGTGTCATAATCCCAACATATAATGAGAAAGATAATCTGAACGAGTTATTCAGTAGGATAGAAAGATCTCTCAATGGATTGAGCCACGAAATAATAATAGTTGACGATAAATCACCTGATGAGACTGCAGATAAAGTAAAAGAGTTATCTTCAAGCTATCCTGTAAAGGTTATTGTCAGGCCAAAGAAGCTAGGTCTATCTTCAGCAGTCATGGATGGTCTGAGTATAGCTAGGGGGAATGTCATAGCTGTCATGGATGCAGATCTCCAGCACCCCCCTGAGGTGCTTCCTACTTTGTATGAGAAGATAGAAGAGGGATGTGATATAGTTATAGCATCTAGATATATTAAAGGGGGATCTGTGGAGAATTGGAGCTTGATTAGGAAGCTGATATCCAAGGGGTCTATAGTCCTAGCTTGGATCCTGCTTCCTCAAGTCAGATGGATTAAGGATCCAGTGTCGGGCTATTTCATGTTTAGGAGGCAGGTTATTAGAGATTGTAGGCTAAACCCTAGGGGGTTCAAGATACTTATGGAGATACTGGTTAAGGGGAATTATTCCAGGGTATGCGAGACCCCCTACACATTTGGGCTCAGGAGAAGAGGCATATCGAAACTTGGAGCCAGCACCATCATAAGCTACGTACTTCATATTCTCGATCTCTCATCTCCAATAGTCAGGTTTGCTCTTGTGGGAGCTTTTGGTACATTGGTCAATTTAGGAGTGTTATGGATCCTTCGCTATGCCCTAGGCATATTCCATGAGATAGCTTCAGCTTTAGCTATAGAGATATCAGTTCTAAGCAACTTTTCCTTAAATGATTTATGGACCTTTAGGAGGAAGAGAAAAGTGAGTGTTATTGAAAGCATTATAAGATATCACCTTGCAAATGCATCTGGCATATTAGTGCAGTATGCTACTTCAGTAGCTCTCTTCAAAGTTATAGGACTGGAATCCCTTACATCTCAGTTCATTGGAATAATATTCGGCTTCCTATTTAACTATGCATTGAGTAGGAAGATTGTATGGTGGTAAAATGGGGAGAACCTTCCTCTTAGGACTCGCTCTTGCTCTCCTAATAGCCACAGGTTTTTTCATAGTCACATACATGGATGTATCCTCTGGAAATTATAGAGGGGATGACTACTACGTAAGCGATGAAGTATGGTATGCAACAGCTTCTAGAAACTTTCTGGATGAGATCCTCAACTATAATGCTGAGTATGTGAGGAATGGGTATGCATATGCAACCCTAGTCTTTTCATCCAAGAAGTATCTCGAGAATAACTTGAGCAAGATAGAGAATTACATTCATTCCTTGGAAGGGAGCATAGCAAAGTCTAACTATACAACGACTGGAGATAAGATTCCCATTTTATGGGTTAAAGTGCCCCAGTCCAACCTATCAAGGCTTAAAGAATGTAATGGAGTAACTGAAGTTAGGACGGGCTTTGAATATCCATCTAAGAATGGGATATATGATTACTTGAACCTAGAGCATCCACCTCTTGGTAAGTACCTGATAATGCTCTCAATGGTCCTGCTAGGAGACAGGCCTATTAGTTGGAGGATTCCTGGACTCATAGAAGCATTCTTCATGATAATATTTGCTTATTTAGCTGGCAGTAAGATGCTAAATCCATTTTGGGGGGTTGTAGCATCCCTTTCCTTAGCATTGGATCCCATGCTCAAAGCTATGAGTATGGTTGCGATGCTTGATATACACTTAGCTTTTTTCACATCCCTTGCTCTCCTCCTAGTCATCTATGATAAGCCCTTAACCGCTTCCATATTCGCATGGTTAGCTTTCTCAGTAAAATTCAGTGGATTATTCGTGGTCCTCGCAATTTACCTTTACTTGAGGATCTACAGAAGGGAAAAAATAGCTACATCTCTGCTCAAGTCCCTTGTTCCTGCTTTATTATATCCCCTAGTTTCTATACCCTTAATACTCCACTTTGGATTGGAAGGCTGGGTTCAAGAGAATTTAAGTGCCATTGCTTGGCACATAACCAGCAGGGGAAGCGGGCCAATACCTTCTCCACCTTGGGGCTGGTTCTTCAATGTAGCACCAATGGCCTTACATTATAATCCGGACCTCATCGCCAGAGTCAACTTGGTTAGCTACTCAATAGCTTTTCTCTTCATGATACTCCTGCTACCTGCTTTAATTGATAGAAAGAGGGATTACATACCGATGCTCTTCATAGCCTCTATCATCTTGGGATATACCGGAGTATTCATAAAGGGAAATAGAACCCTTTATAGCTTCTATGCAGTTCAGCTATCTCCAGCAGTTGGTCTATCATTTTCTGTAGCTCTCTTCTATCTAATGGCCGAGGAGAGGGAGTTGGATGCCTATATAAGTGAGGGATGGAGGAAAATCTTTGATTGCCTTCTAGGCAGGAGTGAGGTGCCTCTCCCTGGAGAGCTATCCTTCCTTAAGGTTTTCTTAGGCATGGATCGCAGGGCTCTTGCCCTCATTATAGCAACTCTTATGTCAACTTTTTCCTCCTTAGTTCTCTACTACTTGGCTTTTCTGCCACAAAATCCAATAGTTTTGCTTAATTTAGAGGATTATGGATTATCGAATGTGCTTACAAGGTATCTAGGTCAGGTATCGACTGATATGTGGGTTAGGGGGATAGTGTATAGCTCTCTGATAATGCTATCATCCTTAATATTCTCGCTAGATTCTCAGGAATTAGCTCGTAAGATAGAGTATATGCCAATTCTAGCTCTTCTACTTTTATCAGGAGCTGATTGGACCCTTCTCTCTCTGGCTCTATCTCTTGATGGCCTCCTTTTCATAATTAGAGATAAAAGGCTTATTGGCTCGCTGATTATAGGCTTAGCTTCCGCATTAAATCCGCTAAACTTGGCATTATCTATTCCTGCAGTTTCAAAGAAGAGGAAGAGAGATCTTCTAGTCCTATTAATTGGCCTCCTCATATTCTCTCCAGTTAAAGGGTTTTTCAACTGGCCTAAAAATTCTATTGGGGGTATCTTATGGCCTCTAATCGGAAGTTACTCGGTTCTTGTCGGGGCATTAGCTGCTGCATCATTATCTATGTTATTCTTCAGGAGAGGATTTGAAGGCTCGGCAATAGCCATAGGAATATTCCTCCTGATAGCTGGTGGAAGGCCATCTTGGACCTTGATACCCCTCTCAATAGCTTCAATATCTGGAGCATCTGCAGGCCTTTCCATTCTAGAGATCTTGGCCATAATCCCGGCCCTTACCTGGTCAACCCCCGGTATGATCTCTGGACCTCTGTTCAAATGCAAACCTTCCGGTCCTACCAATCTATGCTCCGATCCATACTTATCAATGGTCATCTTCTCCATTCTGCTAATTTACTGGGGAGTGAGGAAATATTTCGAGAGATCGCGATAGGTAGGATTAGGATAGGATCACTGGCATCCTACTAACTGGGAGGATATACTTGACTCGGTAGGCAATTGCGAGGGCGTAGGCTTCTGCTATTCTTTCCAAAGCTCTCTTGAGGGGCTTGAGAGCCCTATTGGCCCTCTAATTTGAGGATAATGATCTTGCATCAGATCTTATAGCCAAGAAAATAGCTGCTCTACTCTCTATATTTATTATCCAATGCCCTAATCAAGTTAATTACGTGCCTCCCCTCTGCTGGAGTATTAAGTAGGTAGGTAAGTATGTATATATGTCTTCTCACTTTCTACTAAGAGTTACCCTTTTACTTCCAAAGATTTTCTTCACGCATTAAGAGAAATCAATCTTGATTATTAGCAAATCTGATCTCTCTCCTCCTTACATTACATTACAAAATCTAGATAATTCATGTATGGGGTTTGCTCAAAGGGGTCTCCCCCTAGATCATTGCGGAGGCCCAAGTTTACAGCTATCCATACTGAACCGTCCATACCAAGAGGACCTCGTAGTCGATCTTTCTATGAATCTATCAACCTCTAAGTCATTACTCATATGCGTGCAAGGAAATTATTGTCAATCTTTTTTATCGATTACTATCTAAATATCTTGTGATAATATGAGCTGGTTTAGGAGAGATCTAACTAGTGATTTAGTTTTAGTCAGAATCTTAAACACAAAGCTTGATAAATTCGAGAATTTCTGGCCCATTCCTAAGGGCACATCATACAACTTCTATGTGATCAAGGGAAGAAATGGTGTTGTTCTGATAGATGGAGCCGATTATAGGTTCTCTAATGAATTCTTTAATGCATTGAAGAGCATAGTGAAGCCTGAAGAGATAAGATACATCGTAACGCAGCATACAGAACCAGATCACTCCGGTACGATAGCGGAGTTAATGAAGATCGCACCAGATGCTATCATATTGGGGACGAAGCAGGCCCTCTCTATAGGAGAGGCTTTAGCTGATTTTCCAATGGATAGGACCAGGGAGGTTAAGGATGGATCTGAGTTGAGCCTCGGTAATAGAACCCTGAAGTTCATCCTTGCGCCTATGGTACATTGGCCAGATACCATGCTTACTTACCTAGAGGAAGAATCTATACTCTTCACATGTGATCTGTTTGGGTCACATGGAGCTAATAGTGAGGTATTCTATGATGAGGATCCTGATGCCTTTGAGCTAATCGATTACTATGCCTCAATAATGATGCCCTTTGATAAAATGGTCTCTAAGGCTGTTGCAAAGGTTAAGGAAATATCCCCTAAAATAATAGCCCCTTCTCATGGTGCTCTTTACAGAAATATCGACCAGATAGTTTCCATATATGAGAAATGGGCCACATGGAAGCCATCTAAGAAGGCCTTAGTCGTGATCGGAAGCCAGTATGAGAATACAGCGAAAATGGCTAAAGCAGCTGCTGATGGATTAAAGGAAGCTGGCCTAGAGCCTATAGTAGTCGATAGCTCAGATGTTTACTATGACGATCTTCTGGCTTATACGCTGGAGGCCAGCGCTATTCTCGTGGCAACTGCTACTCACAATGGAAGACCTTTCTTAGGAGTCACTATATACATGGATCTACTGAAGGAATACAGGCCTAAGAATAAGGTAGCTGCTGTCCTAGGATCTTATAGCTGGGGGGGAGGGGGAACTAGGACAGTTACAAAGGAGTTTGAGAATCTAAGGATTCCTATTATAGAGGAACTGCCATTCAAGGGAAAACCGAGAGAAGAGGACCTTGTCATGGCTAGGGAACTGGGGAAGAAGCTAGGAGGTGAGGCTTTAAGGCTGATAGGTCAGCAACAACCTTAAATGAATTTGATTCTTTATCTTAAGCTTTTAAAGAGGATTAGTGGGCTTACTATAGTGCTGGGCTTCGTTTACTTTACAGTAGGAGCTTTCTCACTTACATATTAGGGGTATATAGATGGCACATGATCTTCATGAGAATTAGGATCATATCCTTCACTGCTGGTGTGAGTATCTCATTTTCTTCTCGCGATTTCATTGCCTATGATTTACTTAATTTTAAGCTCTTTTGGAAGCCTGTCCATCGCAATCATATCTTTAAGTGGTATACTTTATTCCTACTGAGTTAAGAAGTAATCAGATTCCTCGGCTTCTTCATTGGATATGCCTCTCTCGTAATCCTTTACTCTCCTGTCTCCCCTATAAAATATAGGATAGAACTTACCATTAAAGGTAGGTTTTCTCCTAATATTCCTACAAGCTTAGCTTGGGCGTATTATCACCCCAAGATCTCATGTATCTTGGAGGGTCTCCTCGGCACACTTATTACAACTCCCCTGACCAAACCAGACTCCCTTAGATCATCAAGTAATGCTTTATAGTCGACCTCTAGCACCTCTTCTACATTCATTGCCTTGAGGATATAGCCTTCAAGTTCGCTCAACGTTGGCATGATCATGGCGTAAAGTGGGATATTTCCTATAAAGTCTGAGAGGGGAATTAACTCTTCAACCTTCTGTACAGGCTGTGTAACAACAAAATCGGCCCCAGCTTCTAGTTTCGTCTTGATCCTATCATTGGGCTTCAGAGATGATGCTACTCCTATCTTTAAATCAATTTTCCACTCTTTTAGAAGGGAAATCGCTCTTATTGACTCTAAATTCGTCGGCTTTCCTATTATAGGAGGATCTCCTCCAACTAGAAGGATCCTATCTAAGCTCATCTCCCTAACTCCCATCATTTCAGATAGGAAAGATAGCTCGTTCCTATCTGTCAGCCTATAATTGGGTATGGATTTCATTCCTATAGCCTTGAGGAGAGTAGCTAGCATCAGAGATGAGGGAGCTGGCCTTCCAAAGGGAGAGTCGGGTATGGATATGAAATCTACCTTTCCCATGAGACTAGCTACTCTCCTCAGGAATATGCTCTTCTTAGAGGGGAGTACTTCGACTCCTATTTCCATCAAACCACTTCCAATACCGGGGGAACTATTTCATTTCTTCCTACATCGAACAGTCCTTTAGGCGTTAGTTTGAGCCTCGGTATCACCGGAAGGGCGAGGAAGGAGAGCTGCATGAATGGATCCTCCAATCGACCACCAAGAGAGTGATATACTTCCTTAAGCTCTTCCTCCCCCCTAGCCACGTCATGAGCTTCAAGATCCGACATGAGTCCTCCTATGGGAAGAGGAAGCATAGCTCTCACTTTTCCTTCTGATACTATGACCTGCCCTCCTCCAAACTCCTCCAGCTTCTTTGAGGCGATGAGCATATCTTGGGCATCATTACCTATTACTATAAGGTTGTGGCTATCGTGAGCTACAGTAGAAGCCATAGCTCCTGAGAGGTTGAAGCCCCTAACGAACCCTCTACCGACGTGGCCCGTCCTGCCATATCTCTCAACGACTGCTGCATAGAGGGTATCCCTACTTGCCTTTATCACATCTTCCTCTATAGGGAGCCATTCCTCCCTCTCCTCGGTCAGTAGGGAGCTAGTTAACTCTATTGTCCTGACCCTAGCCTTAGAACCTGATGCCTTAATAATAAAGTCATCTAAATTTAGGGCCGGCAGCTTTATCTCGCCAATTTTCCTCTTAATTGCCCTCCTCTCAAATAGAGGCTTTCCTTCATGAGCTACAAGCTTTCCTCCTATATACACGCTAGTAGCCTCAAAGTTCTTTAGATCCCTGAGTATAGTCAAATCAGCAAGCCTGCCAGGAGCTATACCATCAAGTTCCCTTAACCCAAATCTCTCGGCGACATTTATTGTAACCATCTGAATAGCTTCTATAGGATCTATCCCTTCTTCTAAGGATCTCCTTAGGAGATAATCTACATGTCCCTTGCTTACCAGGTCCGATGCACTCTCATCATCTGATACTAAGAGAATCCTTCTCTTCTGGGTTTTCAGGCATCTGATTATCTTCATATCCTTGGAAGCAGTCCCTTCCCTTATCATAACGTACATTCCCTTTCTCAGTTTTTCCAGCGCCTCCTCTGATGAAGTTGATTCATGATCCGATTCCACACCTCTGTATATGTAAAGGCATAGATCCAATCCCCTCACTAAGGGGGCATGTCCATCAACTGCTTTTCTTCTCTTTCGAGCTTCATATATCTTACTTAGAACTTCTCTTTCCCCTCTTATAACGCTTGGAAAGTTCATAACCTCAGCTAATCCCACAGATTCGTTAACATCGAGCAACTTAGCTACATCGACCGGAGCGAGTTCGTTGGGCGACTCATCTGTGGGAGAAGCAGGAACACAGGAGGGGACCATAAAGTGTATCCTTAGAGGTACTTGAGATGCTTCTTCCACCATGTAGAAGAACCCTTCTTTCCCAGCAACATTTACTATCTCATGAGGATCGGCAAATACAGATGTAGTGCCCCTAGGAACTACAACACGAGCAAATTCAGATGGTACGAGCTTACTGCTTTCTATATGTATATGGCCGTCCTTCAGTCCCGGAACCATTAATCCATCGACTTCTATTGTCTCTCTCGCTTCTACTTTCTCATCTGTGCAAAGAATCCTGCTGCCCTTTACTACTATATTGCCAGTTAGTATCTCTCCAGTGTAAACGTTTACATAATCTCCCTTAAGCAGAAGATCCGCTTTCATACCCGCTCGGCCAGAGTTTATGTAGGGAGATGAATTCATCATCCTAACGTCCAGTGTTTATCGTGCAAAATTAATAAACCCTTCCATGGAATAGAAAATAAGGTGTAGTTATTGGGAAAGAAGCAGCCTTCCAAAAAGGAGGATAGAGACACAAAGGATGTAACACTTATAGTTGCGGATGTATTGAAGCAGACAGATTTTGGCAGAGGGATAGTTAGGATAGATCCTGAAATAATGAAGCAGTTTAATCTCACTAGTGGCGATTATGTAAGAATATATGGATCTAGGGTAACTCATGCAAGGGTAATGCCCTCTGTCAGTATGGATGTTGGAACTAGATACATAAGGATGGATAAGATAATTAAGGGTAATGCAGGCGTGAGGACTGGAGAGAAAGTAAGGGTAAAGCCTGTTGAAGTTGGAGAAGCAAACAGGATAATTCTAGCTCCTCAAGATCACATGATAAGAGTAGCTCCTGACTTTAACAGCTGGGTTAAAAGAAGATTGTTCGATTTCTCCGTAACGAAGGGGGATATAGTGCTCATTCCGATATTTCAGAGATTTATCCCCTTAGTCATCGTAAATGTTACCCCCGGTTCATTCGGTAAGGTTGGTCCCAGCACCTTAATCGAGGTCAGAGAGAAGCCCGTAGAGCTCTCTAAGATAATACTTCCAACTGTAACCTATGAAGATATAGGAGGATTGAAGGAGGAAATCCAAAGGATAAGAGAGATGGTCGAACTCCCTCTCAAGCATCCTGAGCTATTCAGGCATTTAGGGATAGAGCCCCCGAAGGGAGTACTTTTATATGGACCTCCTGGATGTGGTAAAACTCTTCTAGCAAAGGCAGTAGCGAATGAGAGTAACGCTCATTTCATAAGCATATCTGGGCCCGAGATAATGTCTAAATACTATGGAGAGAGCGAGAAGAGGCTTAGGGAGATATTTGAGGAGGCTGAAAAGAATGCACCTTCAATAATATTCATAGATGAGATTGATTCCATAGCACCAAATAGGAACGAGGTTACTGGGGAGGTTGAGAGAAGGGTAGTAGCTCAACTACTTGCTCTCATGGATGGATTGAAGGGAAGAGGAGAAGTAATTGTTATAGGAGCTACAAATAGACCTGAGGCACTAGATCCAGCTTTAAGGAGGCCTGGAAGATTCGATAGGGAGATAGAGATAGGCGTTCCAGATAGGGAGGGAAGAAAAGAGATATTGCAGATACATACCAGAAATGTGCCTTTAGCTGACGATGTGGATCTAAATGAGTTTGCAGATATAACTCACGGATTCGTTGGAGCGGATTTAGCAGCATTAGTCAGGGAAGCCGCTATGGCATCTCTTAGGAGAGTTCTTCCTAAGATAGATCTTGAGGCCGAGACCATACCTATAGAGATACTTGAGGAGCTGGAAGTTACCAAGAACGATTTCATGGAAGCGCTAAAGCTTGTTCAGCCCTCTGCTCTCAGGGAGATATCAATAGAGGTTCCAAACGTTTCATGGAGCGATGTTGGAGGTCTTGAGAATGTAAAGAGGGAACTTAGGGAGGTTGTAGAACTCCCTCTGAAGAATTCAGATGCCTTCAAAAGACTAGGGATAGAGCCCCCGAAGGGAGTACTTTTATATGGACCTCCTGGATGTGGTAAAACTCTTCTAGCAAAGGCAGTAGCGAATGAGAGTGAGGCCAACTTCATAAGTGTCAAAGGACCTGAGCTCCTGAGCAAGTGGGTTGGGGAGAGCGAAAAAGCCGTGAGGCAGGTCTTCAGGAAAGCTAGACAGGTCGCCCCAGCTATAATATTCATAGATGAGATTGATTCTCTGTTCCCTAGAAGAGGAGTCAACATAGATTCTGGAGTCACAGAGAGAGTAGTAAGTCAGATGCTTACTGAGATAGATGGGATACAGCCCTTAAGGGACGTTGTTGTTATAGGAGCTACAAATAGACCTGATTTGGTAGACCCAGCAGTTTTAAGGCCTGGAAGGCTGGAGAGGCTCGTTTACGTTGGACCTCCAGATCTGAACACAAGGTTTGAGATATTAAAGGTCCAGACAGAGAACATGCCTCTAGCTAAAGATGTAGACCTCTGGAAGGTCGCTCTAGCTACTGAAAGATTTAGTGGAGCGGATTTGGCAGCATTAGTCAGGGAAGCCGCTATGGCATCTCTTAGGGAGGATATTAATGCGAAAAAAGTTAAAATAAGACATTTTGAGCAGGCTCTCAGCGCGATAAAGCCGAGCCTTACGGAGGACATGCTAAAGTACTTCGAGGAGGTTAAGAAGACATTAAGGGCTATCGTACCTCCAGAGGGAAGAAAGGAAGAGACATATGTCTATTAATAAGAATAGGGCATAAGATTCTTCTACTTTTTAATCCCTTACTTGATTAGTCAGCTTGATTCAATATGTTTTTTTTACCGATTAGCTTCAAAATCTGCATATGTTATACAGCGAGATGCAAATACTTATGAGGGATACCTTTTTAATTATCGATCTCTCGACCAGAGAAGGTGGTCCCTTGGAACTAGAGTAGCCTATATATCTAGCTTTGATTCTTCCATTAGGAGAAATCTCAATCTTCCTGAGAGTGTTAGAATTTTTGATACAACCTTAAGGGACGGGGAGCAGACTCCAGGCGTCTCTCTTACCCCAGAAGAGAAGGTCGAGGTGGCCTTAGCTCTAGATGAATTAGGAGTAGATGTCATAGAAGCCGGGTTCCCAATAACATCAGATGGAGAAGCAGACTCGGTGAGAGAGATAGCCAAGACGATAAGAGATATAAAAGGAAGTGTGAGATCCGAGATATGCGCCCTTGCTAGATCAACAAGAAAGGATATAGATCTGGCTGCAGATCTTGATGTGGATACCATCCATATTTTTATTGCTACATCCCCGCTCCATAGGAAATACAAGCTCAGAATGAGTGAGGAGGAGGTTCTTGATAGGGCAGTCCAAGCTGTGGAGTATGCTAAATCTAGGGGCGCTAATGTAGAGTTCTCAGCCGAGGATGCAACGAGGACCGAGCTTGACTTCCTAATTAAGATCTTTAAGGCAGTAGAGGAATCCGGAGCTGATAGAATAGATATACCAGACACCGTAGGAGTCATGTCTCCTCCAGCTATGAGATATCTTGTAGGTATCGTAGTTAGAGAAGTGAGGATCCCTGTAAGCGTCCACTGCCACAATGATTTCGGGCTCGCTGTGGCTAATTCACTAGCAGGTGTTGAAGCAGGAGCCCAGCAGGCTCATGTAACTGTAAATGGTATAGGGGAGAGAGCTGGAAATGCCTCTTTGGAGCAGTTTGTAACATCATTGCACTTTCTCTATGGTATAAAAATGAAAATTGATTTCTCAAAGCTTAGATCGGTATCTGAGCTTGTAGAGAGACTTACTGGAATTCAAGTTCAACCAAATTCGCCTATCGTTGGGGATAATGCCTTCTCACATGAATCGGGGATACATGTTCATGGAATACTAGGACATCCAGGTACATATGAGCCTCTTTCCCCTGAGATCGTTGGAATGAGAAGACGCATAGTTCTAGGCAAGCATACAGGGAGGCATGCTGTGGAAAGAGCAGTCAAGCAGCTTGGCTATGATGTAAGTAAGGAGGAGCTCGACCTAGTAGTTGAGAAAATAAAAGAACTGGGAGATAAGGGTATAAAAATAACTGAGAGAAGATTTTCGAGAATGGTAGCTGAAGTTGTGGGTAAAACTGGAGCTAGGTTCATGGAAGTGCCTGAATGGACCGTCATAACTGGAAGTGAAGTGACCCCCTCCGCATGGGTCAAGGTGAGGCTAAGGGGAAGGGAAATTAGGAGCGCTGGCTGGGGAGTAGGGCCCATAGATGCGATAGCTAACGCTCTCAAATCGATAGAGGAGATACCTGAGTTCAAACTTTCAAGGTTCAAGCTCAATGCAGTTAGCAAGGGGACTGAGGCAGTTGGAGAAGTTTACGTGAAAGTTAAGTCCAATGGCTTAGCTGCAGAGGGATTTGGCCTCAGCGATGACATAGTAGAGGCCAGTATGGAGGCCTTGGTCGATGCCTTAAACAAGGTGATGGCGAGTGAAGACGGCAGTTGAGAAGATATTGAGCAGAGCTTCCGGAGGAGAGGCCAGTGCTGGCGATATTGTGGAGGCTGAAATAGACGTTTACATGATTCACGACCCTATGGGGGCGCTAGTTGAAGATGCCCTAGATGAAATAGGTGCTGAGGTTAAGCATCCTGAGAAAGTTGTAGCGATACAGGACCATTTTGTCCCAGCCAAGGACATAGAATCTGCAATATTGAGTAAGAGATTGAGAGAATTTCACCTACGCTTCAACTTCGGTGCCTATTACGAGGTCGGTAGGGGAGGCATATGTCATGTGGTCATGCCGGAGGAAGGCCATGTTGTTCCTGGAGATGTAATAGTTGGTACAGATTCTCATACTCCTACATCGGGAGCTCTTGGAGCATTCTCTGTCGGAATAGGGGCTACGGAAATGGCAGCTGCGATGGCGCTAGGTAAGCTATGGTTCAAGGTGCCTCCCACCATACTAGTGAAGGGAGAGGGAAGTTTTCGAGAGTTCGTTCACGCAAAGGATTTCATCTTGCAGGTTATATCGGAGATAGGAACAGATGGTGCTATATATAAGGCTATAGAATTCGATGGGCCGACTATCAGGGAGTTAAACATGGATGAAAGGTTTGTGCTGACCAACATGTCGGTTGAAGCTGGAGCTAAGACAGGATTCATATCGCCAGACAATCTAACCTTCCAGTATCTGGAGAGTAGAGCTAGGAGGAACCCTAGACCAGAATATTCGGATAAGGGAAGCTTTGAAGATGAACTCCTTTTTGATGTAAGCTCTTTGGATCCTCTAGTTGCAGCACCTCACTCACCAGCTAATGTAAGAGCAGCGAGCGAAGTTGATGAGGAGATAGATCAGGCATTTATTGGATCTTGTACAGGAGGAAGGCTCAGCGATCTCAAAGCAGCAGTTAAGATACTTAGAGGGAGGAAGATTAGTGATAGAGTTAGATTAATTGTAATACCAAGTAGCAGGAGAGTTTACAGGGAAGCTCTGAGGATGGGATTTCTAGAATCTTTAGTAGAGAGTGGCGCTGCTATAGGACCTCCTAGCTGTGGACCCTGCCTCGGAGCGCACCTAGGAGTCTTAGGACCTGGGGAGGTGGGTATATCGTCCTCAAATAGGAATTTTAGGGGCAGGATGGGCCATCCAGATTCTAGGGTTTATCTAGCAAGCCCAAGTACCGTTGCAGCCAGCGCATTTACCGGCAGAGTAACTGACCCAAGGGAGGTATCGATATGATAAGGGGACGAGTAATAAAATATGGAAATGATGTAGATACTGACGTTATAATCCCTGGGCGCTATCTGAAGCATGGAGCTGACCCTGATGTGCTTAAGAGCCATGCAATGGAGGATCTAGACCCCGATTTTGGGGATAAGGTGAAGGAGAGGAGGATAATAGTTGCGGGTAGGAACTTCGGTTATGGCTCTAGTAGAGAGCAAGCCCCTCTAGCTCTAAAGTATGCGGGGGTTGAGGTTGTGCTAGCGGAGAGCTTCGCCCGTATATTCTTCAGGAACGCGATTAATGTAGGTCTTTCAGTGATGGAGGTTCCCGGGATAAGCAAGATAGTAGAGGATGGAGATTATGTAAAGGTTGACACGAAGTTAGGTGTTGTGAGAATTCCCGCAAAGGACAGGATGCTTAAGGGAACTAGGATCCCAAAATTCCTAATGGACATTTTAGATGCTGGAGGCTTAGTTCCCTATTTAAGGAGGAGATTTCATGCCAAGGATAGCTCTGATACCAGGTGATGGTATAGGTCCTGAGATTATGGAAGCTGCTATTCCAGTACTTGAAGCTCTGGCAGATAAGCATAACATAACATTGGAGATGAAGCTGTATGAAGCTGGAGATGAGACTAAGAAGCGGAGAAGTACAGCTCTTCCGAAGGAAACCTTCGATGGAGTAAGGAGTTCAGATGCCGCGCTGATGGTGGCTGTTGGCGAGACTGCTAAGGATGTGATCCTTCCACTAAGGCAGAAGCTTAACTTATATGTAAATCTGAGGCCAGCTAAATCCTATCCAATTCCAAATGCCATTAAAGGATTCGATGTAACGATAGTTAGGGAGAACACAGAAGGGCTCTACGTTAAGGCCGGATGGTCAAGTGAAGAGGCAGCAGTTGATCTTAGGATAATAACAAGGAAAAGTAGCGAGAGAATATGCAGATATGGCTATAAATATGCAAAGGAAAATGGAAAGAGGAAAGTTTACGTGGTTCATAAGGCAAATGTACTTCTCGGTTGTAAGCTCTTCAGAGAGGTATGCTCATCCATAGCTGAGGATGAGGGCTTCGAATATAGGGAGATGTACGTGGATGCCGCTGCAATGAGGCTTGCTATGGATAGACCATTCGATCTAATCATAACTACAAACATGCCCGGCGATATCCTCGCCGATCTGGCAGCTGCTTACATAGGCGGACTGGGTATGTATCCTAGCGGGAATATAGGGAATGAGAAGGCGCTTTTCGAGCCCGTTCATGGAACCGCTCCCGATATAGCTGGCAAGGGGATTGCCAACCCAATGGCCACTCTCCTATCAGCGGCAATGATGTTCAGGTGGCTAAATTATGAAGAAGTAGCAGCTGACCTAGAAAGAGCTATATGGAAGGCATGCGAACTCAGGTATACTACCCCAGACATTGGAGGGGGCATGAAGACTTCAGAGGTATGCGCTAGTGTAAGGGATCTGCTAATGAAATAGCTTCTAATTAATAAGATTGACATTAATCTCCTAGATTAATGTATTTATCTTTTTCTTCTTTTCGTAATTTTCCTCTTCACTCAAGTTAGCTGATTTCAGTCAACTATCTAAGTTACCGCCATCTTTTTTTCCTAATGCCCGAGAAAATGTCTGGATGAAGTGCGCATTCCTTGACCTAGATCATACTATAATAAAAACGGGCTATAGACAGTATCTGATAGGAAAACCAGCTCAGCTATTATCTAGAAAGCTAAAGATAGGATTAGATGATGCGATTAGCATCCTAAGAAGAGAAGTAAGGAAAATTATGAGGAAGAAGATACTCTCTGGGGACTATCTTCATGCCTTCGACTGGGATTTGATAATCCCTGAAGCCCTTAACCACTTAGGTATGAATATAGGTCGAGGAGACTTTGATGCTCTTTCTCTTCTCCTCGAAGCAGTTAAAGGAGGAGCCACAAGTATATACCCTGACTCTATCGAAGCCATTGAGAAGCTCAGAGAGGATCATAGGGTGTGCGCAATGACAGGAGGCCTCTCAAAGTACCAGATAGCGATACTTGAAGAACTTGGAATCAAAGATCTCTTTGATGAAATCCTCACCACGGATAGGCTTGGGGTTCTTAAGGTAAGGCCAGAAGCTTTTAAGAGGGCCATAAACATATGCAAATGCAAAAAAGCCTTTCACACCGGAGATTCACCGAGTCATGATATAGCTGGCGCCAAGGAAGCAGGATTAGCTGTATTTCTCATGGCTAGAGAGTGGACGAATCTAAAGCCCATGGATCCTATATCTAGAGTAGAACTAGCCCTTAAAAATGGGCTTCTGAAGGATTTGATGAGAAAAGACATACTTTACGGGTTTTTGCCTGAGAGCCTGATGGTTCCCGATGCCATCATAATAGAGCTGATCGAGATAAATGAGTTAGTGAGAAAGCTAGACTATTAGAAGATAACTTAGGAACATTCAAAGAACTGATCGTGGTTGTGATATCAATAGAAGGACACCGAAAGCTTGATTAAGATTTGTTACCTCATTCATTATGCATTTAGTCAGGTATCTTTACAATAAGACAATCGATTATGGTGTAGAATCAGATGGCGAAGTAATTCCCTCCAAAGAGATAGGTAGGAAACTTGGCAAGGAGATGCCTCCCACCTTAGATGATCTGGTAAAGCTTCCTCTTGTTGATTATGTCCTGAGACTTGAGGATAAAACGTTTCAAAGGAGCATTCTGCTTAAGGATGTCAGGTTACTAAAGCCGATTACTGATCCTCCTAAGATTATATGCCTAGGGAAGAACTACGCTGAACATATCGCTGAAACAGGTTTTGAGCCTCCAAAGGAGCCAGTCATATTCATGAAGCCAAGAACCGCTCTAAATGGGCCTTACTCAGATGTGATCGTGCCTGATGATTACGTGAAAGAGGTAGATTACGAAGGAGAGATAGCATTCATCTTAAAGAGTGGTGGAAGGAGAATGAATGAAAAAACTGTGAAAGAATCTATACTTGGCTACTTAGTCTTTAACGATGTTACCGCTAGAGATTTGCAGCGAAGAGATGGACAGTGGGTCAGAGGGAAGAGTATAGATGGATTCGCTCCAATAGGCCCTTGGATCGATACTTCTATTGGTTTTGATGAGCTGGGAATTACCACTCTGGTCAATGGTAGGAGGAGGCAGCATGCTAGCTCGCACCAAATGATATTCAAGCCTTGGGATATTCTAATGATCCTAAGCAAGGGTATGACAATGGAACCGGGAGATCTTATAGCTACTGGGACACCATCCGGTGTGGGAGGCTTCTCAAATCCTCCTAGATTGCTCAACCATGGAGATATAGTTGAAATAGAGGTATGGGGAGTTGGTAAGCTGAGAAATAAAATCATATTCGAGAGCAAGCTTGAGAAGCATTAATTGCTGAAATTGCAAGAATTCGCAAATATTACGTCTTTCGTTCGCGCGCGGGTTATTTGATACCTTTTGGATTTAGAGCGGTATTTGCCTTCCTCGCGTGCGACGATGAGTATATACAGTTTATTGTAAAAAATGGCGCTATAAGCATAGATACAGCAATTATATAAGCTAATCCTGTATATATGGCGCCTTTAAGGGCTTCCGATTCCCTCGGATCTTCTAGAGAGATATTCCGATGCTGCCATGGATAGGCTAGCTGCTATCCCCATTATTAGGCCTGCCATTCCAACAATCCTAGAGTTCTGGAGTGCAAAAGAAAGGCCCGCTAGCGCTCCTGTCAATTCAACTAAGGCACATTAAGCTCTAGTACTATGGATCCTATATATTCTACCCTTTATTCCTTGATTAATTCTATTAATTCATTTTCATGCTCTTCTTCCTCCTCCTTGAGAAAGGTCGCTGCTTCAGGTATGTCTTCTATAATTAGATTGTAGCCTTCCTGAGCTATCTTTTCTCCTCTCTCCATCAGCTTTATTGCGAAGGTTACTCCAAAGATTTTAGCGGTTAGAGAGTATAGGAATATCTTTCTAGCATCGGGTTCCGCATCCCTGCCCGTATGCTTTTTAAGAATAGAATAGTGTCTAAGCTCGTCTTTAGCTATTCTCTTAAGCACCTCCTTGTTTTTACCTTTAGATTTGCTAGCTAAGCTTAGATATACATTGCATTCTGTTATCTCATTCCTTTGGAATTTAAGAAGAAGTTCTTCTACATTCGGCTTCATTGTTGAGTAAGCTGTAGATTGTAATAGGCTGCTGAGAAGGTTAGCTCTCAGAGAGAAACGTAGTAGAAGCCTTTCTTAGAATTTGCACTTTTAATCTTTGGCTGATGTTAAGTGCGCTTTGTACTTTGCTGGATCCCTTTTGAGAATCGAGAAAGCTTCAGGATCTTAAGCTTCCTTCATGGAACAATGGATCGCAAGCGAATCGGAAAATCTAAGAAATTCCATAAGATTTATGAAAAGATATAATTTGAAGATAAGGAAAATCTTACTATGGGAAGCAACTTCCATAGATATCGTTGCATTGGAAATCTCTTCCATTCAAGAGCTTGTTAAGGCGAAGGAATACGTATTGACGCCTTATTCTCTACATCTTCTGCTATAAATGCCACGATTTGTGGAGTGGAGAAGTGAATATACCTTACGCCTTTGCCAAGAGCGGTGAGCTTCCTTCCATCTTCAAGAGAAAAACTTAGTTTTCTGTTCCACAAGAGCTCTATATAATATGAGTTACTATCGCCATATTCGCCATTATTAGAGTTCATATGAGGGGATAATAGCAGTGTGCCCAAAGGGGTCTTAAGCTCTCTGAAGTCCTACGTGAATCTATATATTTTTCCCACAGCTAGTTGCTTGAAGTTCTCTTTATATTCATTCCTGAAGGCGCATTCAGCAGCTAAGCCAGTACAATGACCTGTGTATACCTCTTTCACACCTAATTCCTTAAAAGCTCTTACAGTACCTTCTATTCTCTCCTGATTGGCACTGATTAGGTGAAATCCTCCTATTACGGCTCTAACAGGACCAGCCAAATTAATAGCATGCTTCACTATATTAACGATCCCTGCATGGGAGCAGCCAGCCAATATTACTGATCCTCCTTTCATCTTCACGATCAGGGAGCTATCATCCATTAGATGATCTTTAATAAGCTTCCCGTTCTCTAGGGTATAAGTACCTATAGTCATTTTACTCTCCAATTCTGAAATCCTAGGCACCTCACCGGTTGTTATTACCCTAGG
Organism: Thermoproteota archaeon; assembly: GCA_015522685.1. Taxonomy (GTDB): domain Archaea; phylum Korarchaeota; class Korarchaeia; order Korarchaeales; family Korarchaeaceae; genus Korarchaeum. The sequence continues at coordinate 43,094 of WALU01000029.1, forward strand.
CAGAACCTTTATTGGATCTCTAGAGAGAATGAACTTAGCTCCTAGCTCCTCCAATTCCTCTCTTCCGTATGGAATACCTATATCTCTAAAAGGAAGCACAAAATTGGGTTTAAAGAGATCAGGGTGAGATATTATCGGAATTTCCCCGTTTAATTCCTTGAGAAAACCTTTCAAGCCTCCAGTATGATCATAATGCCTGTGAGACAGAACTAGCCCCACCAAATCATTAAGGTCTTCTTTTAGGATTGATAAATTATGCTTTATCGGTTCCCAATTGTTCCCAGCATCGAAGAGGAGCTTATAATTACCTCTATCAGTTTCAATCTTAAGAAGAAAAGATATGCCATGCTGAGCCCAGAACATACCTGAAGCATGCTCTTCTGCAAGAACATATACCTCTAAACGATTAATACTCATACGAGAGGTAAGGATTAGAGCTTATTTAAATCTATAACGAAGAAAATGAATGAAATAAAATCTAGCTAATTAATTAATTTGGATCGATATCACCAAGAGAAGTCATCCCACGGAACATCTTGGTTTTCGCAGGCCTTCTTATTGATTATTATATCTAAAATCTCCCCTGCTGATCTTGTGAATGCTTCCAAGTCTCCTGCTTCATCCTCCCTTATTGCTAGCACTATGACATCGCACCCATTTTCATCTTCTAGTGATATATAACACTCTTTATCCATAACCTCGCTCAGCTCAGGATCATCTGCATCTAGTTCCATCCTCTCTATTCTAGCATACCATCTACCGCATTCATATACCACTGCCTTGGCTCCTAGAAACCTAGCGAGAGGAATAAGACTTTGCATCACTGTATTCCTAAGATCATTAGGTCCTAGCTCGAGGAATTCATAGGGATCTTTCCTTATCCTCTGGGAGAAGTGATCCCAGTTCATTCCTATTTGTTCAACTTCGTCCATTTAGCCTCGGGGTCCTCAAAGGGTGGAGAGTAATAAGCCTTTTGTTTTCACTCATATAAACTAATTTAAGGTAACTATATCTGAAAAACATATGGAGTTCAGATATCTTGGAACTTCTGATGTAAAAATTTCTGCTGTTAGCCTTGGAACGTGGCAATTTAGTGATTCGTGGGGTGTGACAGATTATAAAAGCGCCAAATTCATAGTGGAGAGGGCTATAGAGCTTGGAATAAACTTCTTTGATACAGCAGCTGTTTATGGAAAAGGTATGAGTGAGCGGCTCCTAGGAAGAGCATTGAAAGAGCTGGGAGTAAGAGAAGATGTTGTTATTGCTACCAAACTCCCTGGAGAATTCTTATCAAGGCATGATGTGTTCAAAGGAACGAAAAAATGCTTGGAAAGATTAGGTACAGAGTATATAGATCTAATGCAGGTCCATTGGCCGCCTCTGTGGAATAATTTCCCAACTTGTGGATACATGAGAGCTCTAGAGGAGCTTATTCACAAGGGAGTGATTAGGTATATAGGACTGAGTAATTTTCCTGTAGAGCTAATAGACTCGGCTTGGTCCTGCTTATCCACTGAGGACTTAGTAAGCGAGCAGATTAGGTATAATCTAGTGGAGAGAGATGCTGAGAAGGAGATAATACCCTACGCTGAGGCATATGGATTGAGCGTATTCACATGGTCTCCTCTAGCGAAAGGAGCTCTCACAGGAAAATACACTCCCGATAACCTGCCAGAATTCGATGATGTGAGGAGGGGATCTGCATTATTCCATCCAGATAACATGAAGCAGATATACAAAGTAGTTAGCATCCTCAAGGAAATCGGTGAGAGGCATGAGAAGGCCCCGGCTCAGGTGGCTCTAAACTGGCTACTAATGTCCAGCGATAATGTAATAGTAATACCAGGAGCGAAAAACCCGAAGCAGGTGGAAGATAATGCTAATGCTTCTGGCTGGAGAATGACTCTTGATGAGTGGCTAAGGCTTGAGGAGGCTAGCAGTAGGGTTAGGGTATCGAGAGTCGTTTGGTAAAGCTTCGAGGAGGAAGTACTTTTGATACTACTAACAGGATTCAAAAGATGGAGTGATATACCAGAGAATCCAACAGAACAGCTAGTGAGAGAATTGTGCGAGGGAGATGTCATGGGTAGGATACTCCCTGTATCCTTCTCAAGAGCTGGTTCTATCATTAAGAATCTAATAGAGAAGTATGAACCTGATGCCATCTTGAACTTGGGATTGGCGCCAGGAAGAGCTGCGATAAGGGTTGAGAGAATAGCAATAAACTTGATAGACACCATAATTCCCGATAACGATGACGTAAAACCGGTGGATGAACTTATAGATGCTGACGGTCCGTTAGCTTATATGGCGACCATTCCCACAAAGAGAATAATCAATGCCATCAGATCCGCGGGAATTCCTGCTTTTCTCTCTTACTCAGCTGGGACCTACTTATGCAACTACGTTATGTATAGAAGCTTGAGAACTGTGGACAAATTAGGTTTAGAGGCGGTATCTGGGTTCATTCATGTTCCTTATTCATCGGAAATTGCTTCCAAGGTTAAGAAGCCAGTTCCTAGCCTCTCAATGTCTACCTTAAGGAAAGCCATAGTGATAGCGTTAGAAGTAATTAGGAAAGTCATCTCCTCTTACCAATCTTAAGTTTCATTATCTTAGCTAGGGCTCTCGCTTCATGAACTTTTTTCCTTGATAGGAACCACTCTAACGCTTCCTCTGCCTCCTTTTTAGGAATAGGATTTAGCTTGAGGAACTCAATCAGGCCCTCTTTAATTATCTGGTACTTTTGACCCTCGCTCAGGCCCTTGAATCCCTTGAATCTACCCGTTACATTGAGGTAGTGATGAGCTCTTCTGGCCCACTCGCTCATAAATCTAAAGGCTGAGGAGATCTTATAATACCTCTTCCTTATTCTACTATCATTCATTTACTTCTCTGATTCATTATTATATATGCTGCTCCCCATAGAGTAAACACTATAATTAGGAAAGATGCTACAAGAGGGAGTTCGCTATATTCAGTTACTTTCCCTTTTGTCAGATTGATCTTGGAGAAGTTGCTGATAATATCTAAGAGCTTATTTGGGATACTCCTAGTCTCGAGAGGAGAAGGCACTACTATGCATGGAATACCTGATTCCTTTGCTAATTCCTTAGCCTTCAGGTTAAGCTGGGTCCTGCTACTGCCTATAAGGATCATAACATCTATATTTCCAAGCATAGCTTCCCTTCTCATCTCTATCAGTTCTGGAGGAGTTGCAGGTACCCCTACATCCTTAAGGAGGAGATATTTCACCTTAACGCCGATCCATTCGACTGCGTATTGAGCGAATGGAGTTACAGCTACAGCTGTAATATTCATCTTCGGCGCTCTCTCTACAATTCCTTCAATTTCTGCCTTAATTCTCTCATAATTTTCGTTATAGATCGAGATACATGATGGATTTAGCTCACTCATGGCTCTCTTAAGATAATTCATAAATATTAGATAGTTTTTGGGATCGTATATCGGCATATGATAGTTGGGTTGTCCTGTAGCTGGATTTTTCTTTATATTAATCCCCTTTATCTTAGGAATTTCAATTAGATGCGCTTTAATCTCTCCATTAGCCACCTTCTCATAGATCATCTTCTCGAAGGGGGTATGAGCTGTTGATATAATTATATCAGCACCTATGAGTATGCTGATATCTCCAGGCCTGAGCTCATACTCGTGGGGATCCACTCCAGGTGGAACTAGGGACTTAACCTCATCAGAGTTACACGCTAGTAACCTCACATCGTAGGCCAGATTTGGGAATGTAGTTACTATCTTAAGACCATTTGGACTAGCAGAAGAGAGAGCTAGATGAATCAGCAGCAAAATCATTAGTAATAGCAGGAGAAGCTTTTTTGTATGCATTAATTTTTAGGTTGTGCACATCTTTATAAGTGTATAATATGTTTTGTGCACGATTGGAAATGGTTCCTCCTGCAATAGAGGTATCTGACCTAGCAATTTCATATGGAGATGAAGTTATATTTAGTAGAGAGAGCTTCAAACTTAAAGGATATGGCCTAACAGTGGTTATAGGACCCAATGGTGCGGGTAAGACCACCCTTTTCAAGGGGCTCTTGGGTCTCATTCCAGTAAGGGGTAGGGTACTCATCAACGGTATAGATGTTACTGGAAAGGCAGAAGAGGCCGGTAAGCTTGTAGGTTATGTCCCTCAGTTCAAAGCGGAGGATTACAGTTTTCCAATTAATGTGAAGGAGATTGTGGAGTCCGCCATTGCTCTCAGGAGAAAGCCTCCTAGGATAGGATTCCCAAGGGAAGTAAGAGCTAGGATAAGGGAGGTAATGAAGATGATGGGAATATGGGATATAAGAAGCAAACCTCTTCTAGAGCTAAGCGGAGGTCAGAGGCAAAGAGTGTTCATAGCAAGATCCCTAGTGTGGGATCCTCCTGTTCTGATAATGGACGAGCCTCTAACAGCAGTGGATCCAATAGGAAGAGCTGATTTAGTCAAAATGATAAAAGAGCTTGCCGAAAATAAGTTAGTGTTAGTAAGCAGCCATGATCCCAGCTTTTTCTTGGATAAGACGGAAAACTTGATGGTAGTAAATAAGAGGATAGTGGCGCTTGGTTCTCCAAAGGAAGTGCTAAAGGAGGATCTTCTAAGCAAAGTTTACGGAAGGAGCGTCTTTCTTGTAGAGAAATGCGTCCATGTGGTGGATGGATATGCCATTTAATCTCATAATGGACCCTAGATGGGTTATAGTTGTTGGCCTAGCATCGATAGTTTATGGAATTCTAAGTCCCGTCGTCGTCTCTAGGAAACTTCTATTCCTAGCGGGTACTCTTCCACATTCGGCTTTACTTTCTGCTCTTCTAGCAATAATAACTCTAAACTTGCTTGGATGTCCCTTCGAGATATGTTCTATAGCCTTCAGCCTTGCTTTGGTCTCCCTAGTATCTCTTCTCCTCTCTAAAGGAGTTAAATCGGACGAAGCCACCGCAATATTCGTTTCCATTAGTGTTTCTTTCACAGTAATAGCCCTTTACTATATCTTAACAGCATTTCCAATGGAAACTAGTGTTTGGGCTTATATAATCGGTGATCCTCTACTCGTAACGTGGGAAGATGTATATTTCATGGTCGCTGTCTCTATTATAATATTCTTCTTTATAGTACCCTTCCTTCGTGAGCATATATTGATAGGTGTGGATAGGGACTTTGTAAAACTGTCCGGCATTAAGGTTTCATTGTATGATGCGATGATGGTCGCCTCCCTAGCCATAGCTACTGTAGGGCTTCTGAGAGCAGTAGGCTTCGTGGTAGAGCATGTAATGGTTCTCTTACCAGGCATAACAGCATCATCCCTAGCTAAAAGCGGGAGAAATGCTGTCTTGCTGGGACTGCTGCTTTCCTTGGCTGGAGGGATGATTGGATTAATATTGAGCGTGGCCACTGGTTTAGCGCCATCAGGTGTCATAGGAATCGTTATGTTAGTATTCTATGTAATATCATTGATGAGGAGGTAGGTATGAAGAGGAGGTTCGGCATATCCCTCCCAGAGGAGCTCGTTGAGAAGATAGATAATCTCTCTAGGCATCTAGGCATAAGCAGATCTGAGCTCATACAGGATATTTTAATGGAGGCTATAGAGGACAGGTTGCATTTACTAACTCACCACACATGTCGTGGGATATTGGTCGTTGTATCACAGAGGAGTGATGGAGAGAGAGTCTCTGAAGTATTGGAGAAGTATGGCGAGTGTCTCATTACCAGGACGCATCATCATGCAGGGAAGTCGTGTGTAGATATAGGCCTTGTGGAGGGAGATTCAGATACAATCTTAAGAATGGAGAACGAGTTAAGGAGGCTTAAGGGTGTCGGGGAGAAATATCTCCCCTTCTGGTGCGTGAGGTAATATTATTAGCTCAAGCAGTTCATAGCTTTATGCCCACCCGACAAGAAAGCATTAATCTGCTCAATTTCTTCATCTTAGCATTTCTCAGGCCTACTGAGGAATGGCTAGTTGAGGTAGGGGAATCTTGGGAGAAGGTAAAGAATCATTTTCCTCTAACAGAGATTAAGCTGGTAGATTCTAGCAACATGAATCAGGAGTATACTAGACTCTTTAGGTTTGGAAAGGAGGTTCCTTGTCCACCCTACGAATCTGTCTATAGGATGGAAGATAGGACCCTCATGTCCCACTATGCGATTGATGTGGAGAACAGAATGAGATCTTTCGGCGTAGAGGTTTCCAAGAACTTCAAAGAACCTCCAGAGCATATATCTGTAGAGTTGGAGTTTCTAAAGTATCTCTACCTGATAGGCGAAGGGGAGGCCCTTGAGGAGGCTGAATCATTCTTGGAGGATCATCTCATCCAGTGGGTTCCTCAGTTCTGCAATTGCATTATCAAAAACTCTAAGATTTCTTTCTATAAGGAAGTTTGTGTTCTCTTGAAAGAGTTCTTAAACGATGAGTTGAGGGATTTAAAGGCCATCTGATGGACTTAAGATGTATCTTTTAGAGGAAAGTAGAAGTGGTCAGGATAAATCGCGCGCGTGAAGCCGGTTTCGCTAGGTTAATTTGTAGGGTAGGTAGGTTGGATAGATAGCTTCGCTTTGATGCCTCCAGAAGTGAGGGAATGACTAGGGCATTAGTATCATCAAAGTGGGTAGTAAAAGACTTTATAGAGTTATAGAGCTTACAGAATAAACTTAGAGGCTTCCTCGAAGTTGCAAGCGATATAGATGAGATAGAATTAGTATTCGATGAGTTATACCAGAAATCATTGAAAGAGCTTCTTCATATAAGGATAAATCATATTCCTCCCGAATTCGAGGAGTTCCATTGAGTTGAGTTAGCTGAGAATGAGGCTGATGTCGTTGAAGATGTTTTGGATGTTCTCAGAGCCATAGCCTTTAAGCATATAGCTTGGCTGTTATGAGTATGAGCATAAGTATAAGGAAACCATCCAATTTCTCCTTCATAAACGAGCATGTCGCAGGTTCTGCTTATATTAGTAACAAGGAGGAAGTTAATTGGATATATATGAAGGGGATTAGAGTCGCTATCTCACTGGTTCCTCTAAGCAAATCAATCAGAGAGAGAATGAGAGAGTTGGAGATAGAGAATTACATTTTCGAGGTAGAAGAGTTCACAGCTCCGCCAATAGAAACCTTAGCTCAAATAGTGAATTTGATCTGGAGCAAAATAGGGGAAGGTAAGAGAACTCTAGTCCACTGCCTAGCTGGTTGTGGTAGAACGGGAACTGTACTAGCGGCCTATTTGATATCGAAGGGAATGATGCCAGATGATGCCATTAAGCAATTGAGAGATTTGAGGCCGTGCTCTATAGAGACTCAACAGCAGTATAATGCTATATGGTTCTATCACAGTTACAGATTCAAGGAGAGAATTCACTCTCAATCTCCTCAGCAAGAGCCTTGAGATCTCCCTCCTCATATGTAAGATCCCTTATTGAGAGAACACCTATAGGAACACCCGCTTCATTCACTATAACTAAATGCCTGATGTTGCGCTCTTTCATAAGCTTAACAGCCCTATAGAGAACATCTGTATCCTTTATTGTAACAACGTCCTTGATCATTAGCTCCTCAATTTTAGAATTCTCTTTATTGCTAGCTACGGCCCTTAGTACATCTCTCTCTGAGAGAACCCCTAAGAGTTTCCCCGGATCAGATGAGTCGACTACCACTAAGAAGCCTATTCCCTTTGATATCATCACCTTTGCAGCATCCTTGATGGTTTTATCTGGGGTGATGCTTACCAATCCATAACCCTTTAGAAGATCTCTTACCTTCATATGAGGCATAACTTCATCCCTCTTCTTTTATTCTAAAAGAGATATATCTAAAAGTTATGGTATATACATAAAGATATGTTGGAGTATATGCGTTGCTAATGAGCTTTATTGGAATTTTTCTCTGTAGCTCATTATGCTCACTCTATTAAGTATTTAGATAGATATGATGTTCTCTTCATAAGCTGCATTAACTTCAGAACTTTCCGAAATATTGGAGCATTTAGAGGCTAATCTGAAGAAATTAGTAATATCGAGTAGTTCCATCACTTTATGGCTAACCCTTAAAAGGCTTGGAATGGGGATCTATCTTGGGCCTCGGATCTCTGTTAGAGTACATCTAGCCAGTTCACCAATTTAGAGAACAGATTTACTGAATAAACTTTCCCACGGCTTTCATTGACGATACGAACATTGTAACTCCAACAATTAGTAAACAGAGAGAAGAGAATGTAAAAGCCACCGAATAGCTGAATGCCGCTATTAAAGCGCCTGTTACTATAGGGGCTGGGAGCCTTGAGAGAGATATTGCCGTTGAGAGGAAAGCTATTGCATCTTGAGGGTTTCTGGGAGCTAGTTTAGATACTACTGCTGTTACTATAGGAGCATAGCTAGCTGATCCAAGTCCGAGCAGAACCGCTGCGGCTAGAAATCCGGGTATGCCGGCGGAGGGCATTATGTATACGAGTATTCCTAGAACCATGAATACCTCAGAGAGACCTAATATAACCCTCTTATCCCTGATCTTATCGGAGAGCCATCCGATAGGTATGCTAAAGAATATTGAAGTTGCTCCTTCAAGCATTGCAGCTAGTGCTATATGCTCCACTCTGGCACCAAATATCGCAGGAGCCAGAACCAAGTGAAATGGGAAGAAAGAGTTCCTAGCGAAGTTATTGAGGAATGTCAAGCCAACTATTCCCCTTGTTTCTGATGTTAAGGAACCCTTCCAGAAGGTAATCCTCCCTTTCCCTTTAACTCCAAATTCTCCTATCAGAGGAGCTATCATGAAAGTAGCCAATAATCCGAAGAGAAGACCGAAGGATAGGGCCATGTTGCGGGTAGCGATAGATATAAGGGCTACCCCCAATGCCGGCCCTAATATGGCTCCTATCTGCCAGGATACTCTCACAGAGCTGAAAACTGTTCCTGCTTTTTCCTTAAGGAGGAGGCTAGTTACCTGATTCCTTCCCATTATATGAAGAGCTCTCCCCATTCTAGCCAAGGCAAGAGAGGCGAAGATAATCAGTGGTGATATATTCATCAGGATTATGCCGGAGGATGCCGCAATTCCTATAGACCCCAGCAAAAATGTCAGAGCTGGCGAGGAGAAGGAAGCGAAGATCCACCTAACTACGAATTCTAGGACATTGGCTCCTGATACTATAAGACCATATGTAGATGCATTGACTCCTGCCTCTTCCACAAGAAAGGGCCATATAGGCTGGTAGATATAGAGAGAAGTACCTACGAGGAAAGATCCTATAAGAACTGTCAGAAGACCTCTCTTTGATTTAAGAGCTATTTTTATCTCCTCCCTTTTCTCATACAATTATCTCTCTTTCAATGCTTCTCTTCCTTCCTTTGTAATGGTTAGTATACTTCCAGATGGAGTTTTCCTTATCTCCAGTAATTTATTTTCCTCTAGCCTCTTTGCTCTTCTCCATAATGTCGTCTTTGGTATAGACAGCTCCTTCCTTAGCTCCGAGAGGGCCTTATCTCCATCAGCTAAGGAGGATAGTATCGAGAGGCCGACGCTATCAAGGCTGTAGCCGAACCTCCTAACTCTCCTCTTAGTATTAAACCACCAGAGAAAGGCGACAATAAGGGCGATTATTATCGAGGTGATATAAAGGTAGGGAGTTCCCTGCTTATTTTCTACCGGAGGAGAGGTATATACATATTCTATTGAGAAAGGTGCTCTCATTATAAATTCGAGGTAATTAGTGCCCTCCTTTATACTTAGTGGAGTGCTAGATATCCCAACTATGTCTGGAGCACCGATCAATCTTACTATGATAGGAGAGGAAAGATTCTCAGTCAAGTTAAGGATCCAAACTATGCCTTGCTTGAATGTCAAGCTCTGAGTATCATATGTTATGTTCAGGATGGTTGAAGCCTCAGCATTGACGATAAGAGTACGATTTTCCATAGTATAGTTGAGTGGGAGACCTTCCTCATCCAATATGGTGATGTAAGATGGATCCCCAAGGAGAGGAATCTCCATTATGACATTAGATACATTTAGTACTTCTTCTACCCTACACCATCCATCAGGATTAACTGTTATAGTTATCCCTTGATACTGTGCGGCTAGGTTTAGTTGAGATATCAGAATAACGTATGCCAGTAGTACCAGGACTAGAGCTTTTTTCATGCAGATCGATCAGATATGAAAGAAAAAGTTATTAGGTTTAATTGATTCAGGAGATTAAAATAAATCTATGTAATGTAAGTTTATTTCTGGTTATCACTCCAGACAAATTAAGCAGAAGATCTCTTAGGCTACTAAGAGGATCAGTAGGGCATCTCAGGCCTTCTCAACTTTAGTTAGAGCGGAGAGCGACTAGTAGATCGCACTTTACTTAAACTTGAAAGCGAAGCTCATTCCATCAAGTAAGATCATCAGCTTTCAAGATCTTGAGTAAAAGGAAAGAATATGAGGAGATAGGTATGGTAGGCCCCATTTTTGATTGATCAATGCCTAAATCTACATAACCTAAGATATCTGATTAGGGTTCTAACATCACCTATGACTCTTTGCCTCTCTCCGTTTTTCATGTGCTCATGGAAAGACTCTAATGTGCGTAACATTTTGTTCTTGAGCAAGTTAACCTTATCTGCGGCGTTCATCCTGTTAGCGCTCTTCAACCTATTTTCCAGGAGCCCAAGCTTGGCTATACATCTCTTGGCGTTGCCCTCAATGAACTTTATCCTTCTTATAATCTTCTCCCTCGTTAGGTTAAAGTGCTTCTTTGCCTCCTTCCCTATCTCTCTATATACATCTCTTAGTACTGCTCTTATATTTTTCAGCTTATTCTTAGTCCCATTCAAGTCTCCAGATGCTAGCAGTGACCTTGCTTCACCAAGCGAAGGCTTAATATTCTTGAGCTTTACTTCCACCAAGGACATATTTACTCCTCTTCTCTCAAGGTTTTTGGTCACAATCCAAGCCCTTTTTAGAGCTTCTGTAGATCTTTTGATGGAGTACTCCGATTTAACTCCTTCTTTTACCACATCTATATTTTTAAGACTTTTTAGCAGGTCTCTAACGGATGAGAGAGCCTGCTTCAGTTTCTTTATGGCTGAAGTAATATTACCATTGGATAGGTCGTTTTTTGCATCCTCTATTAGCACATCATCCTTTGATAGAACTCTCTCTATTCTCTGAGCTGTTGAAGGGTCTACTTTGCCCTTCAAATTTTGCAGGAATGTTCTAAGGCTCCGATATGAGGATATAAGCTCCTGAGCTAGCTTATCTCCAGAATTGTATCCATAGACATAAACAGGGATTATTAGCAGAGATATCATAAATAAGACCGTGATTACCTTCATTTCCATCCCAGAATTCGACCATTTAATAATATATTAGGGAAGCGTTTGGAACAAGATGGAACGCTTATATCAAACAGTTCTCCCCTAATTACAGATAATATTTATATTGAGCCGGCAATCATCAGCTCAGGTGTCCCTGATGGGAGGTCTCGTTGTTTTGAGAATGGATGGTGCCTTCCTTGGAGGTGTTAGCCTTTCAAGCCTCCGGGGTGGTGCCCTTTGGAGCGATTAGTTGCTCCTATTTCTGGGATTCGTGTGTCAGAGAGCTGGCCAATCACCTCGCAGGAATGAGGGAGGAAGACTTTTATAGCTTGGTTTCTCCCAGCAGGAGAGTAGACTGGCTCGCGGATGTAAGGGAGAGAGCTATTACGGCGTCATTGGGGTGGGGTCTAGCGCCAGCCGCCTCGATCTTAACTAGGCCCGATTTCCTAGCAGCTTCAGAACCAATATTTAATCATGGATATCTTTCTGATCTAGTTAATCCATATGATAGTTTTGGAGATGCTCTAGCTGCAACTATGAGAATAACTAGGAAGCTAAAGGATGAGCTGGTGGTCATGAGTGATGTACCCACTGAATTAATCAACGTGAAGGAGGTCCCGCTAGGAGGGAACTTTTATATAGAGCCTCATGGAGAAGAACTCTTTCTAGTTGCAGATAACTTACCAGCAGACCTAGATTATGAGCTCGAGAGTCTTGGAGAGGTCACTAGGGACTGGAATAGGATGGAGGAGTCAACTGTGGTAGTAGTAAGGACTAGTAAAAAACTGGGTAAGAAGGAGATTAGATCGGCTAAGAGGCTAAAGCTAGTGATAACAGCCACTCATGGGCTCGATCACATTGATCTTAATGAGGCAAAAAGACGAGCTGTTGTAGTTGAGAGGGTCCCTGTGAGAGCCAGAGCTGTTGCCGAATCAACCCTTGGCCTAGTTCTGGATTTAGCTAGGGGCATAAGTCTAGGAGATAGGAAGATGCGGTCGGGTGAGTGGGCTAAGAAGAAGTTAAAGGGATTTGAGCTTGCAGGTAAGAGGGCTGGCATAATATCTATGGGAGTAGTAGGTTTTGAGATAGCTTCAATTCTGAGAAGAGTTGGAATGGATGTTTCCTTCTATGATAAGTATAGAGAAGGCAGTGAGCCTCTAGAGAAGCTTCTTAGAGAGAGTGATGTAATAGTGATAGCATCTCCTTTGACTGAAGAGACGAAGGGTATGATTGGCCGAAAGGAGCTTGAGATTGTCAAGGATAGAGCTATAATAGTTAATGTTGGCAGAGGGGAGGTCATAGATCTAGAAGCTCTATTGGATTACCTTGAATCAGGTAAGATTGGAGGAGCTGCTTTGGATGTCTTTTCAAGAGAACCGCCCTTCGACGATTCTGCATATGATAGGCTGAAGGAACTCGACAATGTGGTACTAACTCCTCATATAGGAGGTAACACACTGGAATCTGATAGGAGAATAACGAGGGAGGTGATGATGATCCTTGCAAGATGGTTCAACGGTCATTAACTTCATCCCCGGGCCAGTTACACCATCACGCAGGGTTATGAAGGCTTTAAGCTATCCCATGCCTTATCATAGAGGAAAAGAATTCTCAGATATTTATAAGGAGATCAGATCGCTGCTTTCACCTTTATTTGGGGGGGATGGAGAAATTTCAGTGATAAGTGGATCATCTACGGCTGGAATTGAGGCTATGATCTCCGGTTTCTCCCTTGGCAAGAGAGCGGCTGTGATAGCAGATGGAAAGTTCGGTGAGAGGCTGGGGGATATAGCTTCCATCTACAGTAAGGTAAATTACATAAGAGCGGAGTGGGGGCAGACTCCCACTATCGATCAGCTGGATTCTTCACTTAATGAAGCTGAGTATCTTTTAGTGGTTCATAATGAGACCTCGACCGGAATCGAGCATAAGATGGATGTAATCTCGGATCTAGCCAGCGATAAAGGTGTGAGCCTACTAGTAGATGTTGTGAGTTCTATAGGAGGAATGAATGTTGAAGCTGAGACGTGGAACGCTAAAGCTTTAGCAGGTGGGGTTCAAAAGTGTATAGGCGCCCCTCCAGGACTAGCTCCTGTTATGGTGAGAGATTGGGGAGGATATTCAAGAGCTAGTTACTACTTAGACTTAATGATATATAGGAAAATGAGTTCTATAGATCAAACTCCATTCACTCCAGCGCTCCCTCTGTTTAATGCTTTGAGAGAGGCATTAATAGAGGTACATGAGGAGGGCCTTAGGAGAAGAATCAAGAGACACAAAGCTATCTCAAAGATACTGAGGAAGGAGCTTATCAATTTGGGATTCAAGCTCTTTCCTGAGATGGGAGAAATTGGAAGGTATTCTAGCACAGTAACTGCAATAGTTGTAGGGAAAGCCGAAAAGGTAAGAGAATTGCTGAAGAAAAGAGGAATATTAGTAGCCGGTGGTCAAGGACCATTGAAAGGAAAAATCTTGAGGCTCGCTACGATGAGCAACATTACTGAGAGAGATGTTTATGCACTAGTCTCATCGTTAAAGAAGGTAACTAGGGAAGTCTCCTGAGGATCTTCTCAGATAGCTCATCACCGAGTCTAGGAGAGAAGGTCCTTATGAAGGGATCTAGGTTCATCTCAAAGCTTTGTTCTTCTTCATTCCACAGATCAATAGGAAGCTGCCAGTTAGATGGTCCTATTGATAATAAGTAATCTATTTTTTCTAAGTGATCTTTGAAAAGAATCCGAATAGATTTCATAACAGTTCCTATTATATGCTCATTTGCAAAGATTATGGCAATCATTCCAACAAGCCCACCACTAGTGAAGAATATTATTGGGGAGGAAACACTTGAAAAGGCCGCTCTAACTCTCAATAGATCCTTGTATGGTAGATTAAGCCTTACAAGTAAAGCTTCTCCTAGACCTACACCTGCTGGGTAGTACCCTTTAACGATTATTTCATGCTTTTTATACTTAGCAAACCTCTCTGCTGCGTTTGGTACACCAATCCTATGGAGGTATGTCCTAGAGGCTTTACCTCGGCTGTTAATCGCGCTTAATGCAAGCATATCTGCCTTATCTAGTTTGATTGGAGGCTTTGATGATCTATATATCTCTCTCCACTCTAGAGGAGTATCCTGAGCCGAGTTATAGCCCGATGCCATAAGCCCAAGTACCTCCTCAGGTTCAATAGTAGCCAAGGAATGTAAGTCAAATGAGAAACCCTCTGCTTTCCCTAGCCTCATCTCTCTTCCATTCAGCTGCGAGAACACGTTCTCATACTTTGATGGTATTAAGAAGTAGATATAATTGACATTCCTTAAGGTTACGTATGTAGTATATGTATATGGAAAATTCTCAAGAAATTCTATCTCGTCTTTTGTTGGATTCTTCAGCTCCATTAGGTATGTAGAGAGGTTCATTTTAGGGAGATATATTACATAAGGTCCGTAGATTACACCTTTACTTATTAAGTCTCTTAAAGCTCTAGATATTGAAGCTAAAGAAAGTCCAGTGTACTTTGAGAGACTCTCTAGTTTAGCTCCACCTAATCTTATAGCATGCACCAGAGATTTAAGCACTATCAATTCCCTTTTAGACATTCTCACTGAAGGATATTTCATTGCTATCATAGTAAGTGTGAGATAATCTTTCAACGATATTACCTTATCAGGATGCTGTTTATACAGAAAAAGGAGTGCTTTTGTTATGCTTTTGATTACTTGCCACCTATTCTTCGCTTTATACCACTGAAGTACCTCAGGAGCGAAGTATCTGGGCATAGTAGGTATATTAACCTCACTGGTGCATTTAGACCACCACTTAGGATCGGCATTGGCATAGGCCCATGCTAGATCGTATACCTGAGGAAAATCAACTTGAGGTAAAAAAAGAGTAAAAGCTTCTCTTTTCATCACAACGTTCATCTTATCAGTAGATAGATCCCTGCTAATAAGTAGATTTCCCCTTTCTTCTTTTACTCCACTTCTAATATTATTTTCTAATTTAACGTCTGCTAGAGTAACTCTCCTTGGAATTGGTCTTATAGGAGCCTCTTCTAACCCTTTTTCGATCTTCTTAACTTCCTCAATGAATATTGAAGTGTAATCCTCATTTTTTTCATAGATTCTATGTTGCACACCAATTAGTGTCGTTAGAGCTAATAAATTTTTTCTTTAGCAATAATAGATTGTAACTCTGCTTATTACCCCGGTATTACCCCGGTATAATGATCTACTAAATAAAAAGGGCTATACTAGGTCTATAGATACGGTCAACATATAAGGAGAAGAAGAAAGGAGGTTGATGGATATGGAGTATGGACCAGTATGCCCACCTTTACCCCCAATAGATTAAGTCCCTCTTTATTTATTTTCTTATCTATTCGTTTTCTATTCTTTCTTGCACTTTCTTTTGTTTTTTGAAAGAAATGTAGGTAAGTAAAATTAAAACGGTAAGCATTGTTCTTACCAAGGGATTCTCATAGCTAATAAAAGCAATAGAGATAACCGAGCAGTGTACATTGTAGCACTGGTAGAGAAAAATATCCCAGGGAAAGGATTGACAGATTCAGTTGAGCCGATATCTACTATCCTAGAGAAAAAGTTGGGAGCTGATTGGAATGTTTCATACAACGCTCTAGGGAAAGTTAGAATATATAACTTTGGAATAGCTGTTGCTGAGCAGACAGACCCTCCTGATGAATGGGCAACTAAAGTTTATCCATTAGATAGGGGTTTTGAGCTGCATACTTCCTCTGAGAGCATCACGTTAGAAGGAAGGGATCTAAGGAATCTTAGAATAGCAATAGATCTTGCTGTCATGAGTCTCTTTGCCTTCAAAGATCCTCTCATGTGCCTGAAAGAGGAGCTTATCAGAGCGGGCATATTCTATCTGAATCCAAATCTCTGGTCAGATCCTTATCTAGTAGGTAGAGATCTGGCTGAAGCTTTCTCTTTCATATCAGAAAAACTCGAGCTAGAAAGGAGGTATAATTCGTTCGTGAGATCCCTGCACTTCTTAAGTCAGCTTAATCATTTGCCGAAAATAATGAACTCTCTTAAATCCTTAGCTGTTTTGGGGATAGAACCTCCCCTAAACAAGAAAGATCTTTTTTACACAGAGCAGCTCTCGCCTATCGAAATAAAGGTTCTAACCGCATTGAGTGTAAAGGAGGCGATAGATAGACTCTATGGGTTAGATGCAAGGAGGATCGTATCCTTGCTATCGGATTTGATGGGGCTGAGCTCGGAATCTTTTGATAGAAGAAAACTCCTCAAATCTCTTTCTCAGAGGGAGTTAAGGGAGGGGCTTACCCTCAGCGAGATATCTCATGTACTCGGTATAGATAAGGCTTACCTGTGGAGGAGCATTCTGCCTAAGATGATAGATAGGTTCCTTGTGATAGTAAGCGATGACAGATATAGAGGCAAGGTTGTTAAAACGTATAGGCCCAATATATCTCTTCCTCCAATCAGCGATATGGTTATTTCGTTCTCCCTCAACCTGAGCTATCTAGTAAGAGGTTAGACTTAATGCTAAATAGAGAATTCTTCTGTAGGGATCCTGTTTTAGTGGCTAGAGACCTCCTAGGTAAACTCTTAGTTAGAGATTACGATGGAAGGAGACTATCAGGGATCATTGTAGAAACTGAGGCATATCTTGGGATATATGACAAGGCATCACGGGGATATGGAGGTAGAATGACAAATTCTATGAGGCCTCTATATGAGGATTGTGGACTTCTCTATGTGTATCCTGTTCATATGTATTTGATGCTTAATGTCACTGCAGCCCCACCTAAGGAGCCTACTGCAGTTCTCATCAGGGCTTTGGAGCCCTTGGAAGGTATAGATACTATGACAGAGAACAGAGAAATAAAGAATATCAAAAAGCTCTGCTCAGGCCCCGGACGATTGACTAAGGCCCTTAGAATAACTAAGGAATTCAATGGGTTGAGTGCAGTCAATGAACTCATTCACTTTGAGGATTACACGAAGGTTAAGGAGAGCGAAATAGTTGCAACTAAAAGAGTAGGTGTTGATTATGCAGGTAGGCATGCAGATCTCCCTCTGAGGTTCTACATAAAAGGTAGCAAGTTCATATCTAAGCATTGATCTCATATTTAGAGGCCACTTTTCCGTTCCTCTCCAGTAACCATCCTATATTCTCTTTCCACGAGACTTTGAGCCAGATCTAAGTACACTTCAGTAGTTCTAAGGCTGCTGTGCCCGAGGATGCGCTGCAGTACCCTAGGATTCCCTCCCTTTGAGAGAAACCAGACAGCGAATGCATGTCTTATCGCATGAGGATGCGTATTCAGGAGGCTGGAAACCCACCTCCTAATTGTCCTGTCAGTAATACCAAACACTAACTTACCTCTTCTGGGTAGTTCCCTCAGGAGGCTGGTTGTTCTCTCGGTGAAGTAGACGTACCTGTACTTGCCTCCCTTTCCATGAACCCTAGCTCTCTTGTTAGTCATGTCAACATCATTCCACCTCAGAGATACCAGCTCGCCAACACGCATTCCAGTTTCAGCTAACATCATTATGGCTGCCCTTTGCAGGGGTTTAGCATCTGAAAGCAGATTATCAATCTCTTGATACGTCCTTATCAGATCCTCATCTACCTTAGGCATTGGAGGAGGTGCTCTTATCTCCTTCGCTAGGGCTCGAGCCTCCTTGCTTAGATTTTCTCTGCCAGCTATTCTGAAGAGCCTCGATAGCATATAGAGCTGTTGCTTAAGGGTGCGCCTGCTTACCCTAGACTCCCTCTTAGATGCCCATATCCTCACATGAAGGGAGCTTGCCTCATTAAGTGGGATCATTCCAAGAAAGGATCTGAATACTGGGAGATATTTTCTTTTACTTGAGCTTGAGAGCCCTGCAAGAGCTGCCTCCACAAGTTCATCCATTAATCTCCCACCTTAAGGAGCTTTTCTCTAGATCTATGTCCTCTTACTATCTCAATTTTTGATTTAGGAATATTGAGATACTTTGCTACCAATTCAATCACTCTTCTATTGGCTTTTCCTCTTTCTGGAGGATCTCTTACTTTAATCACTAGTTCTCCATTCTCTTTTGCTATGCTCTCAGCTCTGGCCCTCGGTATAACTCTTACTTTCAAGATCATCGGCCAGCCTCCCAGATATGTTCATCATGCTCTCGGCAGCATAGTAGATACTCTTTAAGAGGTAATCCTTCGTTAGGTGGCACCTATCTAGATCTATCTCCACTACAGCGGAGCCCATATTGGCTCCAACTTTACAAGGGATCCCTCTATCTACCAGATCCCAAGAAACTCTTAGTAGATCGAGCTCCTTTCCCTTGATGCTCACTGGGGGGTATGCAGTTGCCATCACGTAAACTGCTCCCTTCTCCTCTTCTGCTACCATATATATCACTATCTTCTTTTCCTTCTCTCTGACCATAAGAGCGAGAATATTCTTCTCTCTAATAGGAGAAAGATCCTCTTCTCTCAGAATGGATTCTATCTCATCTAGCAACAAGACTATCACCTAATTTCTTCAGGAAAGATAAGGTAATGTAGAAGTTCCTCTTGAAGGAATTCCTGATGCACCCACTTCTCAAAAAGGATATAACTACGACCTCATTATCCTTATTGAGCTGATAGGAAGCGAAGTTTAGTTTGAAGTTATTTTCCAAGAGCTGCTTAGCCATTTCAGCTGTCGGGATAAAGGGAGGATCCGTCCTGCCCACTATAATCGTCATGTTCTCATCTGCAAATATTATAACATCATAAGATAATTCGCCATCCTTGAACGATGTGAAGACTGCCTGTTTCACTCTCCTGAAGTTTATATTCTCATTTCTCAGCTGTTCTTCTATTTGTCCTAGGAAATCTTCCATATATCTTTTAGTTACGGTTCAATTACTAAAGCTTTTGCTACCTAGATCCTTCAATGAGATAGGAGACCACACCCCTTCAGGCTGAATAGAAGCTTAAGGCTAGATCTTACTCACCGTAGGCTCTAGTAAGGTAAAAGCGAATTATGCGAAGCCTTCCCATGCCCGTCAGTTCATCGTCCATCCCAGACAGCCTCGCTAAGAAGCTCTCTTTAGATAATTGGAACTATAAGATCTCCTGCTTATGCATTAAAATGTCCTGTTTGCTATCTGGTAAGGGATCCTTGGCTCAGGCTTAAGATCAAGGCCTCTAAGAATTGTTATTCCTGCTTTATCTATAGAAAGAGTCTTAAATAGTCATAAAACAGCGTATTTGAGATCACCTGACCAGAATGTAAATTCAGGATATCAGGTACTCAGTTGAGGAAAAGTCCGGTGTATACCAATCAGCTAAGAAAAATAGCCTTTTCCAGATAAAAGATTCTTGAATATCGGGTCAATAAGCGAGCATTTCTTCCTATGCCTAATGTTAGTTAAATGTAGTATATTTAAATTTAATTTAAGATTACACCCTTTTATGGGAAAAGTGTATTAGTATTTCTTTCCTATCATTCTAGGATGAAACATGAAAGTCATGCTGATAAATCCTCCAACTACCTCAGAGATAAAAAGCGTTTTGGGAGTCAATGGGGTTCCCTTGGGACTTGCATATCTGGCTTCCGTCGCTAGAAATGAGGGACATGAGGTAAAGTTCTTAGATGCTTCTGCTGAGAGCATAGATCTAAAATCTCTTAAGAGTAGAATAAGAAACTTTTATCCTGATCTAGTCGGAGTAACGGCAACTACTCCTGCTTTCTATGATGCATGTGATGTAGCTAGAGTTTCTAAAGACGTAAATGAGAGTATAATCACTGTGATAGGAGGTCCTCACGTTACATTCGTGCCTAGGTACACGCTGAAGAAGTGCCCCTACTTAGATATTGTAGTTAGAGGAGAGGGTGAAATAACATTCAAGGAAATTCTAAATTCTCTAAAGAAATCCGGTGAAAATGTAGATTTATTAAATAGCATTTTGGGGCTGACTTACAGGAGGAAGGATGAAAAGATAGTTCAAAATCCTCCAAGGCCTCTCATACCAAACATAGACGATCTACTAATCCCTTCTTTTGATCTCATAAACTGGGACGAATATAAATATGGAAAGTTGAGGTATGGCGTTATTATGACCTCTAGAGGATGTCCCTTCAATTGCGTGTTCTGCTCATCTTCGCTCCAGTTCGGAAAGAAATGGAGAGGACATAGTGTAGAGAGAGTAATTAAGGAAATAAAGATTCTCCATGATGATTTCAATATAAGTGAGATAGAGTTCCTAGATGATACCTTCACCTTGAACAGAAAGAGGGCCCAGCAGATCTCTGATGAAATGGTTAAGGAGGGGATAGATGTATCATGGTCCGCATCCTCTAGGGTAAATACAATTGATAGGAAAACAGCCGAAAAGATGAAGAAGGCTGGAGCCCATACAATTTACTTCGGGATAGAGTCAGGGACCCAGAGGATCCTGAATTTCATTGGGAAGGGTATAACTCTAGAGCAAGCAATCAAAGCAGTTAAAACAGTAGTAAAAGTTGGGCTTAATAGCCTGGGTTCATTTATAATAGGTTTTCCAATAGAGAAGAAAGATGATATATATCGAACTGTGAAATTTGCCAAGAAGCTCAATGTCTCCTATGCCCAGTTTACAATAGCGACCCCTTATCCAGGTACTAGGCTTTGGTACTATGCGCTTAAGAACAAGCTCCTCAAAACCCTTAACTGGAGGCTCTACACCACCACTCACTCTGTAATGAAGAGCTTTTACCTTACCACTGAGCAGATAGAGAGGGCGCTCATTAGAGCCTATCTCTCTTTCTACTTGAGGCCTAAGTATGCTGTGAGGGACCTCCTTAAAGGTAAACATTCTCTTCTAAGGAGAACGGCTCCTGCCATCATGAGATCTATCAGAACGCTGATGAAAGTGGGAGTATCTGAAGAGGAAACATTAAATGAGGAAGATCTTGAAGAAGTTTCACAAGAGCCGAGGGTGGAGTTTCCACTGATAGAGATATCTGAATTGCCAAAATCTAAAATATCATAATTTTTACCTTAAATTTAGTTTAGATGTGGGTTAATTATGATTATGGAGATTTCATGACCGATATTAATAACTTTATTTTAATTAAAACCGCTGTACCGCTTATTTTTAGGCCTAGGATGCAGGCTCGCTTTCTATAGAGCAGTTTAGGACTATGTTCCCTAAGCTTCTTAAAGTGCTTCCTACCAAGAGTGATTAGGATAAGCCCATTCGCTATAGGGATGGATTCTACACTATATCCCTGTTATCTAAGGCCTCACTTTTCCTCCTCAGATTAATTCATATCCTCATATACTATAAAGTCGTATTGATCATTATATTTTAGATTTATAGTAATATGAGCTTATATACTAGAATAGTAGGGTAATATGTACAAGCAATCAATAAAATTAAAGTCAAATTAATGCAAACTATTTTATTAGACGAATGGAACGATCGCTAGATGACTGTCTCTCAGAAATTGAATGAACAACTGGAACCTCAAGCCTTTGCTGGGGACATATTCAAGATAATCAGCCATCCTGCTATGCAGGAGATTTATAGGTTCAGGCATCGTGTTGCCGTGTCTATAAGGGAGTTTTTAGATAAGGAGGGCTTCGTGGAATTCGATCCTATAATGTTGGGGCCTATAACAGATCCAGGTACAAGAGGAGCCTCCGAGTTTCGAGTTTCCTACTATGGGAGGGAGTATAGGCTAATGAGGAGTGGTATCCTCTACAAGCAATTGTTAGCTTCGGCTATGGAGGAGGGGAGGATATACTTCTTCTATCCTAACTTAAGGCATGAACCTATAGATGCTAACAAGACAGGACGCCATCTAGTTGAGTTCGTGCAAGTAGACCTAGAAGTGAGAGATGTTGATCACTTCCAAGTGATGGAAATAGCTGAGAAGTTGCTCAAGCATGTGGTCAATGAGATGGAGAGATATGAGGACCGCCTGAGATCTGTATGGAAGTTCTTCGGCTCGGATAGGGAGAGTTTGCCTGATGTCAAGCTTCCTTTAGAGAGGATGACTCACAGAGAGGCGGTCGAACTGCTAATGGAACAAGCTAGGAATGAGGGCATAGTAAAGGAGCTGAAGAGAAAGTTTGGAGTTAAGAGACCTCAAGATAGATTAAGCTTCAAGGCTGAAATCCCATGGGAATGGGAATGGTACTTATCTAGGATGCATGATCAGCCTTTTTTTGTTCATGATTATCCTAGGGGAGCTAGAGGCTTCTATGACCGTGAGTATCCTGGGAAACCTGGTATACTCATGGATTTCGACCTTATAGCTCCAGAAGGACATGGAGAACTTTCATCGGGGGCTGCTAGAGAGTATGAGATATTTAAGGTGTTCGCGAGGATGAGAGAGACCAATGAGAATCCTGAATTGTACAGATGGTATCTTCAATTTCTTCGAGATCATGGTAGACCGACGGCTGGTTTTGGCGTAGGTATAGAGAGGCTTGTCAAGTATATCTGTGATTTACCATCAGTTCACTTGGCAAGGCCAGCGCCAAAGGTACCAGGGGTGTATTCACCATGACAGATTATCCCATCAATGAGATCTTCAGAAGAGCCAAGATGGGACGACTTGCGATTTATCCTCCTAAAGACGAATTCGGCTACAACGTGTTCGGTGCCGACGTCCATGCCAAGCCAAAGAGGTTTCTCCTGTTGGATGATATAATCCTGCTTCCACCTCAATTCACTCCAGAGAGATTAGAAAAAGGAGTAGAATTGCTAAGAGAGCCTCTATATACAGATGCAAGCACAGAAGCCAGAATTGGAGGTTTCAGAGTTAGGATGCCAGTTAACTGTGCAGCTATGGGTGGAACTCATATTGCAAATCTCATAGGACCTAAGATAGCGAAGGGATGTGCCAAGATGGGTATAATCTATTCGCTTGGCGAGAACATAGCGGCGATAAGGGGGTATGATAAGAGACTTACAGCCCAACCATCATTTAAAGAGAGGGCTTTTGCCTACCTCAAGAACATTAATGAATATGGAGGTTTGGTCATACAGCAAAGTGTGGAGGACGAGAATGTTAAGCTCTGGGAGAGAGTGTATACAGATCCAGATTTCGATCCTTATATAGAGGAAGGACTCATAGCTTTTGAAATTAAGGCAGGACAGGGCGCTAAGCCTGGGCTAGGTGGTGAGGTCCTGGTGAGCAGAGAAGTTGCGCTCAGGATAAAGGATTATTATTACATTCCTGATGATCCTGAGAAGGTAATTAAAGACCACTACGAGAGGCACTCAGCGCCAGGCACATTTACCGAGGAAATACTGGCAAGTCAGATCAGGCTGATCAGGAACAATTTCCCTAGAGTAAGGGTCTTCTTGAAGACAGGACCCTACCGTGACTTAGATAGGGTGATAGAGGTTGCTAGTAGGGAGGGGATCGATGCAATAACAATAGATGGAAAGGAAGGAGGGACTGGTATGAGCCCCATATCGAGCATGAACGGTTTGGGCTTACCTACAATCTCCTGTCTATCATCAATAAAGAGAGCAAGAGAGAGGGGAATAGAGACAAGCCTCGTTATATCAGGTAGACTGTATGGAGGATTGCACGTGGTCAAGTCTCTCGCGCTCGGTGCTAGTGCCGTAGCATTCGGAAGGCCTCTAGTTTACGCATGCTTTGGAGGTGTTTTCCTAGCACCTTGGTTCATAAGGAACGAGCTTTTCAGGAACTCGCTGCTGAGGGATCTAGGGAAAAAGGTCCTCAGTTTTGGTATGAGAGGAGACAGTTGCGTGAAGGGAGTAGTCAACTACTTGAAGAGTGTGGAGATCGAGGTGAAGATGTTAACTTCGGCTTTGGGCAAGTATTATATGGACAGGCTCTCAAGCGAGGATGTTGGAGCTCTAAATAGAGATTTGGCCGAACTCTTCAGTATCCGATATATATATGGGAAACCTGAGGCAATTAAAAAGGCAAACTTCTTACCATGAAGAGCCAATCAAATATGCTTAGCTACAGATCCAGCCTCGAATCTTTTGGTTAAACACGTTCCCTTATCGCCGAACTGTCCTCTAATATATTCCATCCTTCCGCAA
>WALU01000030.1 GCA_015522685.1 Thermoproteota archaeon
AATAAGGAATGGACAGCTCTTATCTGGAGTGCTAGATGATGATATCGTTGGTACGCTTGTTAAAGGAAAGCTTACCATAATAGACGTGCTAATCAGGGATTATGGAAATGATGCAGCTGCGAACTTCTTGAATAAGCTTCTTAAGATAGCAGCTAAGGAGGTGTTACTGTATGGAATTACTACCTCTCCTAAGGAGCTTATGATGCCTAAGGAGGCTTATAAGGAGATAGATGGTATATACTCGAAGTTAGAGGGAGAAGTAAGGAGAATAATTAAGAGCAGGCCAATCACAAGGAAAGCTGCTATATATAGAACAAAAGAGGAGCTACTCCGATTAATGAGAGAAGAGCAGATGCTTGAATTTGATATAGTTCAGACCATAGATAGCTTCTGGAGTAGAGTAAGTGATATAGTAGCTAAGTATGTCAATCCTAAATCAAATGTTTCTATAATGGCTAAGACTGGCGCTAGAGGATCAATCGCTAACCTTTCTCAGATAATGGGTCAGGTGGGCCAGCAGAAGATCAAGACCAGGATAGGTTTCGTCCTTACTAGTGGTAGACCTAGGAAGGGATATAAGGATAGGGTTCTCTCATATTTTGAGAGAGGAGATTTAAGCCCCGAGGCAAGAGGGTTTGTGAAAAATAGTTATGTGAGGGGACTAAACCCAGCAGAATTTATTTTCCATGCTATGTCCAGTAGAGAATCACTCATAGATAAGGGAAGGAGAACTGAGGATAGTGGTTATTTCTACAGAAGAGTAGCTAATTCTCTTAAGGATGTTTACGTTTCATATGATGAAACCGTTAGAGATTCGATGGGTCATGCAATTCAATTCAAGTTTGGGGGAGATGGTTTTGATCCCACTAAACTGTTTAGGAGCGAGCCGGTTAATGTAAGGGCGATTATAGATAAGTATACGAAGGGAGTTAGAAAGAGAGGAATATCTAAAGGTAGGATAGAAGAAGCGTTAAAGAAGGTGAGTTTGCCAACAAGCTTGACTGATAACATATATAAGGCTAAGCCTAGGGAATCTGAGCTTCAGGAGATAATAAAAGATCTAAAAGAAGGATCTGATAAGGCTAAGGTGGAGGTATTAACTCCAATAGGTCTTATAAGTGCCCAAAGTATAGCTGAACCAACTACTCAGATGGTCTTAAGGACATTCCATGCTCCAGGACTTCTCGCTCTAGATGTAACCCATGGAGTAGAGAGATTCAAGGAGTTAGTATTCTACGCATCAACAAGCACTCCTACGATGGAAATGCATCTCAAACCAGAATGCATGGATGAAGAAGCAAAGGTAAGGGAGATAATTAGGGATATAAGAGAACTTAGGGTCAGAGATCTTATAGAGGAGTATGCGATAGACAACTTCGGTTATAGGCTCATTCTTAAGCCCGATATGAAAGCCCTTGATACCAACTCAATAACAATGGACAAATTCGTTGGCTATATTAAGGGTGCTGTCAAGAACATGAAAGGTGAAGTAATTATTGAAAATGATAAAGTAATTATAGAGCTATTTGAGGCAGCTAAAAGGGAGAAACCACTTCAAACGCTCAGATCATGGTCTTACAGAGTGCTAGATAAGCTTGTATCTGGCATAAAAGGTATAAAGAGAGCATGGATCGAGACAATTGAAGTTGATAGAAAGAAGGAATATATCATTAGAACCTCCGGCTCCAATCTAAGAGGGGTGTTAAACTTGGATTGTGTTGATACATCCAGAACAATAACCAATGATTGTAAGGAGATAGAGAAGGTATTAGGAATAGAGGCCGCCAGAAATTGCATCTATAAGGAGCTGGCCAGGATATTAGACGAGCAGGGTCTTGAGGTTGATAAGAGGTATATCTCCTTGATAGCAGATACTATGACATTCTCTGGGACTATAGAAGCAATAAGACTTCAGGCTGCCGGTGTGTCTTCCGGATTCTTCAGTGAAATGAAGACGCCATTAAGCAAGATGGCCTTTGAATGGACCACGCATGTTATATTAAACACCGCCAGACATGGTGAGAATAATCCAATAGTCGGTCCATTAGATGCCTTAATAATGGGTCAAACTCCACCTATAGGTACAGGAAGGGTCTCCGTTAGGTGGAGTTTAAGTAAGCATAATAATAATTATAGGTGAGCTGAATGATCAGTGAAATAGATCCTGAGCTCTATCTTGCTTTGAAATCTGGGAGCGTATTACTGGGGGGAAAGAGAGTCATTGAGGAGCTTAAATCTGGTGAGAAACCGAAGCTTGTAATAATAGCTAGCAACATTCCACAGAACATCAAGATGGAGGTGGAGTATCTAGCTAAGATTTCTGGCGTACCTCTCCATCAATATTCAGGTAAGTCTATAGACATGGGAAGAGCTTTTAAGAAGCCCTTCTTTGTTTCAGCTGCGGCTATAATGAATGAAGGTGAGTCTAGGATTCTCGAGGTCTTAGGATTAGAATAGGAGGTGCCAAAAGATTCCTCAGAAGAGAGTAGTTATAACACCAGAACAATTTAAGTACCTAAGACTATTCCATGATATGCTTGGAGTAAGGCCAAAGGATGTCGTAGAGGATGAGAAGGAAAATAGACTCATATTTGTTGTAGAGAAGGGAGAGCTCGGGAGGGCTGTAGGAAGAGGGGGGAGGAAGCTAAAGGCCATGAGGCGTCTCCTTATGGATGATCTTAGCAGGAATATAGAAGTTGTGGAGTTCGACGACACACCCGAGGGATTCGTGATCAATTTACTCAGCCCAGCTAGGGTTCCCAGAATAAAGATAATGAAGCAAAATAACGAAACAGTGGCAATTGCCTATGTTATAGAGCAAGATAAGAGCATAGCCATAGGTAAAAATGGAAGGAGGATAAAGAGAGCGAGGCTTCTCGCTAAAAGGTGGTATAATATAGACAATGTTAAAATAGCAACATGGTCTATTTCTACCCCGTAGGTGATAGTATGGGCAAGAAATCTCCATTAGGTTTATATGCTGCTCGAGGCTTAGCTCAGGGATATAAAGAAGAGAGGCTTCATAGTTGGAAGGCAAGGAGAAAACTCTACAGGTTGAAGGAGAAATTTGATCCTCTCGAAGGAGCTCCGATGGCGAGAGGGATTGTCCTGGAGAAGATAGGATTAGAAGCAAGACAACCCCACTCAGGCCTCAGAAAAGCTGTTAGGGTCCAGTTAGCGAAGAATGGTGTAGTAGCTACAGCCTTCGCTCCAGGGGATGGTGCCCTTAACGTGATAAATGAGCATGATGAGGTGCTGATAGAGGGCATAGGAGGCTCAAGAGGAAGATCTATGGGAGATATCCCTGGAGTTAGATATAAGGTTATAAAAGTAAATGGAGTATCGTTACAGGCTATTTTACAGGGAAAGAAGGAAAAACCAAGCAGGTGATCATATGAGTACAGATAGCGGGGAACGTGGAGGCGAAAGAGGAGAAATAAAGCTCTTTGGAAAGTGGAGCTATGATGGGATAGAAGTGAAGAATATCGCATTGAAGAGAGTGATCTCCCTCAAGCCCGTGTATCTTCCTCATACAGGAGGGAGACATGAACATAAGAGATTCAGAAAATTGGACCTTCCAATAATCGAGCGGTTAGTAAATAGGCTCATGAGTCAAGCCCTGAATGCCGGAAGTAGGAGGGACCATGTCAATAGTAGAAATCCTGGGAAGAAGCTGAAGGCATTAAGAATGGTGAAATATGCGTTTGAGATAATAGAACTAAAGACAGGTAGGAATCCTATCCAAGTATTCTTAGATGCCTTAGAGAATTCCATAATTAGAGAGGAAGTGACTAGGATAATGTACGGTGGCGTGAGTTACTTCCATGCAGTAGATACATCGCCGAGTAGAACAATGGATCTGGCTATAAGACATATAGCCCAAGGAGCGGCCATAAAGGCTTTTAGAAGTCCCAAAAACTTAGCAGAATCCTTAGCTGATGAAATAATAGCTGCAGCTGAATATGACAGGAATAGAAGTTACGCTATAAGGAGAAAGGAGGAGATAGAGAGGATAGCCCTCAGTAGCAGGTGATCCTCTATCTACCGTTTTTATATAGAATGATCCTTCTTCTCAGGGTTGATGCATTATGAGTAGGGACCTACCAATTTCCCATCTTAGAAAAGTCCATGGAGCTGAGATAACTGTGAAACTCAAAAATGGCAGTGAGATCAGGGGGAAGCTTCTGGTATATGACGATATGATGAATTTAGTACTCGATTCGGCTAGAGAGCTCGATCCAAATACTAAAGATGTTAGGAGAAATATGGGTACTCTCTTCATAAGAGGAAATAATATCCTCTTCATAACACTGGAGTGAGCATGCTCACTCCACAGTCACACTTTTAGCTAGATTTCTCGGCTTATCTGGATTTCTCCCTAAGGAAGTTGCTGTATAGTAGGCTATAAGCTGTAGAGGAACTACATAGAGCATAGGTGAGGTAAGTTCGCTCTTCACATCTAGGGGGAGAGAGAAGTCCGATGGAACATCAATATCTTTTGGTTGGATCGTAATCGCAAATGCGCCACGTGAACAAATCTCCATTATATTATAGATTATCTTCTTCCTGATCTTATCATCTATAGGAATTAGAACTATTGACGGTACATTCTCTTCTATTAATGCAAGAGGGCCATGTTTATACTCCCCAGCCGGATAACCCTCGGCGTGTATGTAGCTTATCTCCTTTAATTTCAGTGCTCCTTCTAGGGCAGTTGGGTAGTTTATACCTCTCCCAAGGAAAAACACATGCTCCTTATCCATAAGCAAACTGCTTATCTTCCTTGAAGCGCTATCTATGTATCTCATAGAACTTTCTAGCGAATCGGATATGTCCAGTAATTCCTCCTTTATCTGCAGGGTACGTTCTTGGGATATGAGAGAGGACAGTATGTGAAGGACAGCTACCTGGGCCAAAAATGTTTTAGTTGCAGCTACTCCGACCTCTGGACCAGCTTGTATAAATACATTCTCATCAGATAGCCTAGTAAGGGTACTCCCAGGGACATTTGTTATGGCTAATACTTTAGCCTCTTTAGATTTGGCTATTCTAACCGCTTCTAATACATCAGCGGTTTCCCCAGATTGGCTTATGGCCAGTATAACGTCATCTTTACCTATATGGGAAGACCATTCAGGGAACTCTGATGCTATTATAACCTCTGACCTCGCCCCTGCGAGTTTAGAAAGGAGGAATTTCCCTATAAGTCCCGCATGGTAAGAAGTTCCCGCTGCTACTATTGATATTCCCCCTCTCTCTGAGTACTTTAATAACTGATCCGAAAATCTTTTATAATAATATACACTCTTAGCAAGTTTCTTTAGTATATAGGGCTGCTCATAAATTTCTTTAAGCATAAAATACTCATAATTCCCCTTATCGAGTAACTGAGGAGACCAATCAACTATCTCCACCCTCCTATTAACCTTCTCCATGATCCCATCATTTAGGCTCCATACATCAACACTATCTGGAGTAATTAGAGCTATTTCACCATCTTTAAGGAAGATAAATCTATTAGTCTTGTGAAGAAGAGCTGCAACATCAGAGGCGCAGTAGTTCTCTCCATTCCCTATTCCTATCACTAAGGGGCTCTTGTTCCTAGCCAAGAGGATGAGATTATGCCCTTTAATGATTGATGCTATAGCATAGCTTCCCTTCAGCTCATATACCGCTCGAGAAAATGCCTTGACGGGATCTCTTATCTCATTGAGCTTCTCTTCAATCAAATGGGCTATTACTTCAGTATCTGTCTCTGAAGAGAATACATGCCCTCTATTCATGAGCTGATTTCGGATTGCATTGAACCCATCAAGGGTTCCATTGTGAACCACAGCTACTTCTCTGTTACAGGAAACATGAGGATGAGCATTCTCCTCACTAACTTCTCCATGAGTAGCCCATCTTGTATGTCCAATGCCAACACTTCCATCTTTAATATCTTTTGTGGGGTCAATTACCTTGTCTATGGTTCCAACTCCCTTAGTCACATAGATTTCTCCATCAGATAAGATTGCTATGCCTGCTGAGTCATATCCTCTATATTCTAGCTTCTTAAGAGCATTGATTAGATCTCTTACTACCTTGCCATGCCTCTTCACTATGCCAACTATTCCGCACAATTGCCAGCACCTACTCTCTATTTATTCAATTGCGATTTCCATTTCCTCAAGATAATAATCGCACCTGAAATCATTGCAATGAATATTAATGATGAGATAATAGCCGATAGGAGCTTAGCTTCCTGCATAGCTCTATCTTTTAGCTCCATTACTTTGCTATCCAAGGAGTTCAGCTCCTTGGTCACATTAGAGTATATAGAAGGGATATTAGTTGAGTTAATTTTATTTACAGTATTGGATATGTTTTTAAGCCTCTCTCCAATTATTTTGTACTCTGTCTTATTGATATTACTTATCCCATTCAGCTTATCTTCCAGCCTCGATATCCTTCTCTGCATAACACCTTTATATGATTCTATAATCTCACTAGACATCTTTGATATCATTTCTTTAGACTGATTCAGGAGCTTTTGGGCTTCTAATATGTCCGAATAGGAGATGTTCCTCTTGAGTATACGCTCTATCTCCTTAATCTTAGAGCTTATAATTGATATATTGGCCAGCATATCCTTAGGGAGCGATATGGAATCGCTGATAGCCTCCTTGTAAAGCTCATCTAGATTGGCCTTCATTTCGTTGACTTTCTTCAATGAATCTGCTAGGCTGCTTTTGTTGAAACCACTGATGATCTTAACCATTTTCTTGACAGTTAAATTAAATTTCCTATTGATGCATCCTATCCCATAACATAGACTGACATTTAGCGTGAAATTCCCCTCATTCTTAGGAGAGATGAATATGCGGAAATCTCCTGATGTTCCATTTAGCTCCTTCCTCAATTGAAGCTGATCACCTAGATATATTGAGAGGGATGGTTTGAAATTTTCTGGAATCCCCCTGATCATATAGCTTCCATTTATATGTAATATCTCTCCAACGTATGGTTCCTCTTTACTTAGGGTCACATACATCGTCGCATTTACCTTAGGTCTTACCACAAATAGGGATGTTCTATTTCCCCTTATCGTTTTGAGTCCTATTTCTCCTCTCTTAAAGTATTCAATGAAGGGAATAATAAAATTAGGCCCTTCTAACGAGTTTCTACTTATATTCACTGGTATAGATACCTGTATAGTTGAATTAGTATCCAACTTCTTAAATCCTAGATTTCTTATGAATACACCCCAAGGAGTAACAATTTTTATGTAATTAAGGAGCACAGATCCATCAAGATTTTTCACTGTCACATTTAAGAAGCATTGGAATCCTGCAATGCATGAGTTTTCTGACTTTATTTCGATTGAGAGATCATTATTTTGTGCAAGTGCATGATTTATTTCTGGTAGCATAAGAATCAATAGAATTGTAATTGTAAGAGTTGATGTGCTTTTTCTCATCGCCCATAAGGAGGGAGCTAAGCTTTAATAAACTAGTTATACTAGTGTTCTATCGAATGGAGAACTCAGTCATAGTAGGTACTGATATAAAATCAGGGTCTCCTAGATCAAAGCAGAGACCTGCTTACTCAATTTCTGTCGTTAAGGGAGATAATGTTCTTTTTGAGCTTGAGGAGGCATACATAGGGGATATAATAGAGGTCATAAGGAAATATAATGCTAAGATCCTTGCTACGGATAACATATACGAGTTAGCGAGGGATATGAAGGAATTGAGGGAATTTGTTAAGAGGTTACCTCCTGATAGCAAACTAGTTCAAGTAACAGGATCGCCTAAGGGAATTAGACCCCTTTCATCTATAGCAAAGGAAGCTGGTTTACCATCTCCTTCTCATAGAGACTCACTACTGACAGCTAGGATAGTAGCTCAACTCGCTCAAAGAGGTGTCGGCATTGAAGTAGTTGCAATGTACCCTGAGACTAGGATCTTAATTACCAGAAATAGGAGTGTGAAACAGGGAGGATCAGGAAACAATAGATGGAGGAGATCCATCGAAGCGAGCATACTTAGCGAAGCCAATAAGATTGCCACGAAGTTGGACGATGCTAATATGGACTATGACTTGTATGTAGAAAGAGCATCTGGGGGCCTTAGGAGAGCTGAGTTCGTAGTTTATTCTAATATTAGTAGTGTAAAGAAAATCGTCAAGGAAAGCAGTGAATGGGCACCTCTACGAGTTTTAGTAAAGCAATCATGGAGAAGCAAGCTGAAGTTCCCCTCAGGACAATTCTCTGCTCTGCCAAGATCTAGGCCTATAATAGTAGGAATAGATCCTGGGATGTCTGTTGGGCTTGCTATATTAGATCTATCTGGAGATCTTCTGCTTCTTAGGACCATGAGGAGGGCTTCTAGGTCAGAGATAATAGAGGAAATTTTGGATCATGGATATCCTATTATAATAGCGACGGATGTTAATCCTCCTCCAAAAAGCGTGGTTAAAATAGCTAGTATGTTTGATTCTAAGCTTTTAGTTGCTAAATATGAGATGAAAGCCGAAGAAAAAAAGAAAATAGTATCTGAATATGAGGAAGAGAAGGAGATAAGAGTAGAAAGCTCTCACGAGAGGGATTCTTTAGCAGCTGCTTTGAAAGTTTACTATAAAGTCAAAAATCTAATAGCTAGGGCAAAAGCTAAAGCTGAGGAAGCAGGTCTATCTAAAGAGATTGATGATATAGTAAGTATGGTTCTGAAAGGAACTTCCATTTCAAAGGCTATAGAAGAGTTCTTAGTGGAGAAAGAAAAGATTGAAGAAGAGAGGAAAATAGGATTATCTGAACTCAAAAAAGAGCTAAGGAGAGCAAACAAATACATTAGGAAACTCAAT
>WALU01000031.1 GCA_015522685.1 Thermoproteota archaeon
CTTGAAGGTTCTTGAATGTCTAATTAATATTTTTAACTGTATAATAGCTTTTTGTCGATAAACAAATATATTTGTTAACGTAAGATCATCGCATAAGAGGCCTATGGAGCAGCCGATAAATTTCCGTTCTGAGGAGGAATGGAGATCCTACTTCGGGAGAGATCTAGCTGATCTTTATGCTAAAGTTGCTGGTTTTCTGGAACTCAGGTCGGAAGTAGAGGAGCTTGTGGATGAAAAGAACTTAGCAGAACTAATCGAAACCTCTAAGATCTGGGAGAAGGTATTCTTTGGTGGCCTGACTAGAGATGAGAATAATCCACTTGGGCCAAAAGCTCTAGCTAGATTTTATAGGAATATTTTCGGCTTAGGAGTTGATGATAAGGCGCTAGCCACTGTGATCTCCTTGCTCAATCAAGGGTTTTCCTTAGAAAAGAAGACGTTGAGGAGTATCATGCCTAAATTTTTACTAGGAGTCGAAATAGTTCTTGAAGAAATTGCGAAAAAATTGAGGAGAGTCTTTAACATTGTAAGAGATGTTGTGCCTGTACCTGAGCCAAAGAAGTACGCTATTGATGATCGATTATTTGGAATGACGGCCCTGATGGATGTGCTGAACTCTTCAAAGAGGATCTTTCCCCTCTATAATCCCCTTTCCTTCTTCATCATGTCGACGTACTCGATTCCTAGGTTTTATGCTCTCAAAGAATATCCTGAGTTAGAGGAAAAGGAAGTGAAGGATCTGCTCGAGAAGTTCGGGATATCAATAGTGAATATAATATATCCTGGTTTTCCAGACGAGGAGATGAACAGAGAATTAGGTGTTATAGGTCACTCTGAGTGGAGCACGGGAGCACAAGTTAGAGATGTCATAATTCACCTTTATGCGCTCTTCCAATGGCCTGAACTCAGCAATTTCTTTACATTAGAGGAGGAGTCGGATGAATTTTACAAATACGCTCGTCTCTATACTAGCAGAGCAAGGAGGGCTCTGGATTTGGATACCTTCAGCAAGGTTCTAAGTGAGCTTCACGCTCTTTCTACTTCCTATGGAGGAGGCATTGGCAATATTTTTCTACATAAAAGTGTTTATGAAAGAAATGAGGGTCTTAAATGGCCTAGGGCGAAGGAACCTCTCATGTTCAGGTATGATAATGTAAATATAGAGAAAGGCACGGTTCTTTTCAGAGGAGGCTCTGCAAAAGCCAATTATTCAGACTTCGTATCTCTACTCTCTCCGCTTGCATTTAGTGGATTATCTTATATCAGGCCAGCTCAAGAGAAGCCTGAAACCTATGTTCTGTGTGTTCTGACAGGGTGGGAGAGTGAGCGGTGAAAGTAAAGAACGTGAAAAGCCTAGTACCATGGAGGAGCTACTTGAGCAGAAGGCTCATAAGTCGGAGGAAGAACCTGAAGAAAAATCTGATGTAGAAGAGCCAGAAATAGTTTCTAAAGTTGAAGAAAATAAAGGAGAGAGCAGCAAGAATATTACAATTGGAGGAAATGAGGAAAAGGACGCTATCAAGCATGTAAAACCTATAGAGGTTACCTTGCTTAGCACTTCGCAGATCTTTCCTAAATTCGACGATAAACTTCCAATAATCTCTTCATTGGGTCTCGAGACCCTAGTAAGGCCAGTTACTCCAAATTTAGAGGAATTTCACATCTTAAATATCAAAGAGGAACTTGATAAAAAGGTACCAGCATCCCTTCAAGATGTTAGTGCAAGAATGGGGCTTGAGATCCTAAAGCCTAAGCTTGACAATATTTCAACTGTGAGCATTGGGGAGTTCGATGATGAAATACCCACACCTGTCTCTTCTGAAAACATACCTAAGGTAGTGCGTCCTAGGTTTAGAGAGACATCTTATCTCTCTATAAAGAAGATTGATGAGGATATTCCACCAGAGATAGCAAGAGCCTTAAGATCAGGCGAGGAATCATCCACCATCTTAAGAGAATTGGAAGTTGGGAAAGTCTTCCAAGAAGTAGATTTTGATCTGATAAGGGAACTTTTCAAAGGAGGTAATCCTAAGGAGTTCTCAGAGAGACCTAAAATTGTACTGGCAGTAAGACCTCCTGATAAACAGCTCGATTACATCGAATTACTAAAGAGAATTATGAGAGAGATATACAGGATTAGATCTGGAGGTCTACCGGCTCCTAGACATATCTCACATGATTTTTCCTCTGTAGGATTGAAGTTGGAGGCTGGTAGCCGGATATATGTGATAGATCTAAGGGAAGCTAAGCCAGAAGATCTTGAGGGTTCTCAGAATTCTGAAAATTTCTTATCCTGCCTAAGAGATCGTATAAGGGAGATATATTCGCAGAAATTTGGATTTCTTGTTATATATGGAAGTGCTAAGCTCATCAATGAAGTAAAGGAGCTTTGGGGAATCTCGGTGATGCTAGAAGAAGGTAGAGCTTATCCAAAGCTACCACTGTTTACTGAATTGAATTTGAATACTAGTGATGTAAGAAAATTACTGGTGGTGACTAATCTCCTGTTTGGTAAAATGAGGAAGGAGGAACTTAAAGCGAATCTCGATGATCACGTTCTATCTCTGGAGGATCATTTTTATCGTACCTTGGAGGATCTATTAGAGGATCCAAGAACTCCCTTCTTGGTAAACCCCAGCAAAAGTGAGGATGAAGAAGGCTTAGGAGGCGAATCCTTCATTCACTATGCTACAAAGGCTTTTGTGGTGAGATATCTTCTAGATGAGGAGAAAGTGAAGCCCGAGCACATTAAAACCGAATATGATATAGGAGGCGGTGTGGTTGATGTCTATGTCCTTGATCCCGAGAAGGGCGATGTAGCGATAGAAGTAGAGACCCTCTATGGCACATTCCTTCCCTTGTTGAAGCTAAAGGATCGAGTAGAATCTAGGGTATCGAGAGGCCTCAAGACTTGGATAGTAGTACCGAACCCTCAGTTCGTCATACATTTCAAGGAAATCTCTTACCTCAGGAGAGTGTATAAGAAGCAATACGGCGATAAAATTGAGTTCTACACCTTGGACGTTGATAGGAAGAAGCTGATATCATTCGAAGAAGTACGGATGTATTTAGCAGAGAAGGGCATTCTGAAAATTACTGGCTCCTCATGATCTCTTTAAGCATCTTCTCTACCTTATCTTCCCCAATAAGATCACAAGCCTGCCAGAATTCCCTTATCAGTTCCTTCCTCTTCCTTACTTTTTCCTTATACTCTTTGTAAGCTTTCTCTTTTAACTCTCCTAAGAATACTTTGTCCTCCTCAACTCTCATCAGCCAGCTTTCTCTGAGGAAAGAACCGACAGTAGAGTCAATCTCACTCACAGAATCTATTATGAAAGCGGTCAACATTCCCAAATCCATCTCACCACTCCTACCTGGATCGTATCCCAGTAACTTAAGCAACAGATTACCCCCAGTGAAGAAGCCACTCCCTATCATAGCGAAGCCTGGATTATCATGAACTGGTTCAGCCAGTCCCCTGCTATCGAACAGATACATGGAAGCTTTGCCCTCCTTATCTACGCTCCCCAGCACCATCGAGAAGTTCACATCTAGGCCCATCTCCCTGAGCGATCTGAACCTTTGGACTAGGTAGCTCTCAATCTGCTCAATAGCTTCCTCAAATTCCTCGAAAGTTGGAGTTCTTCCCTCCCATCTACTTTCAGCTAGCTCAATCAGGATCTTCTCAGATGACCTGTAAGCCTGCTTGATCAGAGAAGCGTCGCCCGCTCCCCCTGCTATTGCAAGAGGAGTTTCTGGGTCATAGAAAATTGGATATATCTTTTTCGCTTCGTATGAGAGGGGTCCGAATGATACTTTAGAATCGGAAGACATGACAATGGCTTCTTTGTTACCGAAATACCATTTAAGGGCTAGTACCAGAGTCATCAAGAAGCATCAAACTCTTATCTTAAAATTTATTAGGCTAAGATCATATGAACTAAACACCATATTCTCTGGAGAATTTGTGTGAAAGCAAAAAATCTTTCTCCACTAAGCTTACATTCAAAATTCAGATTTCTCAAGATGAAGGAAGTAAGGCTCATTTCCTCCTCTCTATTTCTTCCTGCTCTT
Organism: Thermoproteota archaeon; assembly: GCA_015522685.1. Taxonomy (GTDB): domain Archaea; phylum Korarchaeota; class Korarchaeia; order Korarchaeales; family Korarchaeaceae; genus Korarchaeum. The sequence continues at coordinate 4,075 of WALU01000031.1, forward strand.
CCATACTTACGTAAGGTATTAGAGTCATAAAGGCTCGGAGAAGAGCTTTTCTTACTGCTTCTCTAAATTTCTCGGTGAATACAATGCAAATATGCTGTTAGGCCATTAGGTCTTTCCTTTCCCTATCTATATCTATAAGCCTTTCCTCTCTTGCTTATTTTTACAACAATTGTAATTCTCATCTCAACACCTAAGCGAAAAATGCCAAAAGAATATCTGAGAAGAGGACTAGGACTGGAAAGTCTAGGGGAGCTGGTACTGAGATTAATTTGGTCAGTAAAATCACAAATGCATCTTAACTGAATCAGCCTGAGAGTTCTGGGTACATTTCCATCGTAACTTCCGCAGCTTTGACTCCTAGCTCCGTTAGGTAGAGGAGACCATTCGATTCTGCTAAATAGCCAAGCTCTATAGCCCTCTCAACCACGTGGTTCCTCTTTATCCTAATTACGCTATCTACCACCTTAGATCTGAGATCTTCGTTCTTGGAAGTTAGTAGCATTCCCTGAGTAAACACAGAGTATTTGAAAGGCAAGGGAGCCTCGTTGAGCACCTGCACATCCAAAGGTATACCAATGTCTACGTTCACTGGGAACTTAATTACATAGTAAAATGATCTGGAAGGGTCCCTTAACCAGATGGCGACGTCAATGTCCCTAAAGAACTTGCGATTTATGAAGCTGCCATGGACGTAAGCGAACAATATGTCTTCCTCTCCCTCTAAAAGAAGCCTGATCCTATCAAGTATCCTATATTTTTCCTCTAAAGGGATCTCATAGTATCTAAACTTCAGCTCAATCATAATTTGGCCTCCACGTAACTCCTGATATTAGATACAAATTCTCTAAAGTCGCTTAAGCCATATTTCACACTTTCATACACTTTTCTTGTCGGAGATGGTCCAGTACCTGTGAACAAGTAGATTTCTCAGCCTGCTGCTGCTGAGAGTTTGAGAGCTAACTCTTTTGATACAATTCCTTTACTTCCCAGTCTAGAGAAGCATTCTGGATACCCTTCCGGCTTCTCATTAAATACATTTAAGAGAAGATGAACGCATATGCTTGAAGATGCCTCTACTAGTTGGATAAGTAAGTATCTCATAGAGAGCAGTTCATGGAGCGACATCTCCTCATAATTCTTAGAGAGTAGTTGCTCCATCATTTCAATGGAGTCGTTGATTTCCCTAATTCTAGCTTCTAATAGTTCACGGTTTATGGACATATACTAACCACTCTCTATCTATTAGGAGATCCGTCTATTAAGGAATTCTATATAGTATGTTATGGTGAGGAGATCACCTGAGCATAATGCTCGCTCATGAGAGCTCTCCTTTATCCTTCTTTCCTTAATAACCTCTCTAATAGAGGTAGATTCATACGTCCAAGCAATTTCATTTAAGGTTCAAAGAAGATAAAGAAATAGAAAGGGTAAAAGAGGAGCTGAAACATGCCTAAGCGTATTAATGGGGAATTCATTCTTGATATACTCTCGCGAAGGCAATACGACCTCGCGAGGTAAGTATGCTTGACTCTCATATCACATACCTAGATAAGAAGAGTTAGTTGGGATTATCCTACCTAGAAGAGCACTTCTCTAGAAGACCCTTCGCATTAAGGAAGAAATATAGCGTGGCATGTCACCTAATTACTTTACTTATTTAGGATCACCCGAACCTCCTTACTTGGATCCCATTCACCAGGGCTAAGAAGCGAGTAGCATAACCACATATCCTGTGATCACGATGAGGGGGCCCGATCCAGCTCTTATAAAGCCATCTAGAGCAAGAATGGAGGAATTTCTTAAGGGATTGAGGATATGAGCATCAATACAGATATTAGGAAGGAAGAGCCGCTTTCCTTCACGACCTGAAAGTGCTAGTGAATCGTGAAATGCTTATACCACCAGAGGCAAATTAAGCTTAAAAGGTGTCCTTTAACTACCCTATTGATGAAGAGGAGAATCGTGATAAAGGGAGAGAAAGTACAGGACGTAGGGTATAGGCTGTTCCTCTTGGAGCTAACTGAACAGCTGGGACTGAGGGGGTTTCAGGCTAAAAATATCGGGAACCACGTTGAATGCGTGATTGAAGGTGAAGAGGAGAAGGTAAGGTCCTTCTTAGAATTCATAAGGTCTAATCACCCTGAGTTCGCCTCTGTGAGGGATATTATCGATGAGGAGTATCAGGGTAACGTGATGTCGGTTGAGGGATTCTACAGGTTGCTCAGCCTGCAGCAGCTTGTTAAGATAGTGAACGCCGGGTTGGGGATGCTTGAGAAGCAGGATGAGACTATCGAGGAGATTAAAGCACTGAGGTATGATCTGAAGGCGTGGATGGATGAAAGGTTCTCTAGGATTGAGAGGGAGATATCTGAGATAAAGACTAGGATAGGAATGAGCTGATAGCGAGAGAGCCGATCCGCCGGAACAGTCTTATGTCGTTGAATCATGGAGTGAGTATTTAGATATCCAATTTCGTATATGTTCCTAATGAGCGATCTGCAGCGCCTCCAATGGCTTTCTCGCGCTCTGCTGGCTCACCTATCTCAGACGTGGATTGACTACTTGCATGTAAGAAAAAGATCTGCCTCTAGGCTCCTCTTTAGATACTCCGTATCTGGATCATACAGGGCCCAAGAGCGTTTCTATAGCTCAATACTGTCTACAGTAAAATATGATCGATTCTCAGCCCACTTTCTAATATCTTGAATTCTTCCTTTCATCAGTTTATCGATTCTACCAAATTTCCTTTTCTAAGATTACTGAGCAAGAGCGGGCCTAAGAGACCCGAAAACTAATCTAGGGTTATACCCTCCAGATCTTCTGGCTTGAAAACCAGAACTGGATAGACTCTCTCGACTGGAATGCCTTTTTCCTATTACCTCCATTACGGACTCGATATCAGGAGCCTCCCAGAGGCAGTAGGCCTTGTTGTACATGCGTCCGGTTTTTGGTCTGTCTGATATTATCTGTGCCCACACTTTCAAGAACTTCATCTTGCCTAGCGCCTTTGCCTGCTCCCTTCCATGGATGGTCATTTCCTACGCCTCTTTCCTCGTCACAGGTATGAGGAGGCATGAATAGATACGAACTTTCCCATATTCTCTCCTCTCACCATTCAGTGGTTAGATGCTGATGCTTGAACTCCATATGCTGGGAAAAGAACAGTGAAATTCGATGTTAGAGGAAGGCCTCTTTTTAATTATTCGGTAAATCAATTTAAGTCAATTTAAAAGTTAGATTAATGATTTACGAATTGATGTTATGTACCAAAAATATAATAAATAAGAATTCATCGTAGATATGATTATTTTATACATTATATATAAAAGTAATGTTAAAATTGAGTAGCTCCTGCTCTAACACGATCCTTATTTATTAGAATGCAGAGCTTTGATAATAAGGGAGAGACCTCGGAGATGAGAAGCGAAACCTTGAGAGGGCCTGAGAGAGATGTATTGCTCTCTTGCCTATCCATTCTCTCAGATTTAGTGGGAGGTTATGATAAGCTTAAGTCCATAAACTTCCCTCTAATCGAGGAGTCTGGAGGGATCAACTTCGCGAGGAGGGCTAGGTTGATGGTACCAGCGGCGCTTATTTAGACTTTAAATCGTGGGGCTCCTATTATATGGAGGCCTTCGAATATGACTGGTATCCATGGCTATAAGTGGGTGGCTTGAGGTGGTTCCAGGTAGGAGAGGTGGCAGGCCCACAGTTAAGGGTACCCGCGTCACGGTTGATGATATACTCGACCTGCTCGCATCAGGCTGGACACCGGAGGAGGTGGCTGAGGATCTAGATATAGCTGTTGAGGCAGTCTATGAGGCGCTGATATTTGCCCGCGACGCCGTGAGGAGGGCCGCTATAATTGCTGAAGCTTCTAGCGGATGAGAACATCCCAAAAAGGTTGGTGTTGTGAAAAGGAATGAAGTAAACCTAGAGAAATTCAACAAGATACCCATCTTGAAGAAGGATCTCATAAGGAGGCGATTTTCAGAGCTTCTATCTTCTAGTCCTATAATCTCTGAGTGGTATTATCAAATTTCCGGAGAGATCTAGGAAAGCTTAAAATCTAGATAGATCGCATGTTTGGGATGCCCAAGGATCCAAGGCCCGTTAACTCAATTAAAGGAGCGTTTTCCATTTAGAGGGATGTAGCCGGTGAGATTGAAGAAGCATGTAGATTCTTGGAAAGGATTAGGGAAGATATCTAGGCGAATCGAATCCGACCACCTTATCGACGGCATCTCCTATCAATTCCTGGCATCGTCGTGCTTCAAGCTCATGGACCTAATCCTGAAGACTGTTCTCTCTAATCTCTCATTTAACAAGCTGCATCCGTACTTTATCACCGCTCATAATCTCGTATCAGTTCCGGATATTCATATCCATCTGGCATCCCTCTTAACTTCTCGAAGTCCACCTCGCCTTTCCTGAAGTATAAGATCGTGAAAGCGCCTGTGAAGGACTATCCGGAGATGTAGCCTACCACGCATGATTCCTGGGTCTCGACGAAAATCTCATTCAGTCCAGTTTAGGATTATAAACATAAACATTTATTGATTGCTGACTTACAAAAAGTTGGTTCCTAGAGCTTTATCATAGCATGATACCAATGACATGAAGTTTTTGAATTAATTTGGATTGAACTAATAGAGGAGTTTTCATGATAGGGCTGAGGGATGTTTTAAGGGCAAAGAAGGAGATCAGCAAATATCTCTCCAGAACTCCGCTCGTATATGCGCGAAATATTTCTGAGTTGATGAATTGCGATGTATACCTAAAGCTAGAGAATCTACAGCCGACCAAGGCATTCAAGGTTAGAGGGGGAGTATATTTTGCTCTATTGAGGAGGGGGGAAGCTCAGAAGAGAGGTCTTGTTGCAGCATCGACCGGGAATCATGGTCAATCCATCGCTTATGGAGGCAACCTTATTGGAGCTGATGTGATCATAGCTATGCCCCATGGAGTGCCTGAAGTGAAGATCAAGAGGGTAAAGGATCTGGGAGCTAAAGTAATCTTCCATGGCGAGGTATATGAGGAAGCCAGTGATTATGCCGAGAGACTTGCCAAGGAGAAAGGCATGATCTTCGTTCATGGAGTGAATGAACCTTTGCTTTACGCTGGGGTAGGCACCATGCATCTAGAGAACCTAGAGGATCTTCCAGATGTGGATGTGATAATAAATCCTATAGGAGGAGGATCTGGCGCTGTAGGAGCAGTTACTGTAGCGAAGACAATGGATTCATCAATAAAGGTGATTGGAGTGCAGGCTGAAGGTGCTAAGAGCTTCTATCTGTCCTGGAAGTCAGGCAAGCTGGTCTCGACGGGTAGAGCTGATACAATAGCCGAGGGCCTAGCCACGAGCAAGGCATATGAGCTTCCTTTCTCGATACTGAAGGACAAGCTAGATGACGTAGTGCTCGTATCGGATGATGAAATAAGGAAAGCGATGAAAGTGCTACTGGAGGAGGAAGGTCAGGTGGCTGAGCCTTCCGGTGCAGCTGCTATGGCAGCAGTTACGAAGATGAAGGAGAACCTTCGAGGGAAGAAGGTTATTGCAATGATCACCGGAGGAAACGTGGATCCCAGCATGTTGAAGGAGGTAATAGAATCTTAACATAGCATATGGGTCTCATCAATTTCTTCATGGAGACCTTGTGGGGAAAAAGTGTACCACGTACCTCATTGAAGACGAGCTCCTCTGAGCTTAATCTGTGAGTTGTCTATTCCTTCTCTCTGGGCTTACCCATGGTTATTATGGCAACGGGAATCCTGTCTTTAGACGCATTCACCATACTCAAGACTTTTTCATCATCGAACGCTCCTACCCAACAAGTTCCATAACCCAAAGCATGAGCTGTGAGTATTGAAAAGGTTGTCGCTATCGTTGCATCCTGTATGGCGTGCGTATCCTTAAATTCTGATAAAAAGAACCTAATTTATATCAAATAGCTAATTATGCTAGAAATAGCGCTCTTTTAATTAGTATATATGAAAAATCGGAGGATATCCAATGCTTCTTTAATGAAACTAGTTAACTTTCTAGAAGCTCTCTAAGGACTTCTCCATCCTGTGAGCAATTAACTATAATGATTATTAGTCTAATAATGGTTAGACTAATTATGGTTAGTATTCGCAGAGAGACAGATATCGAGAGGTTCAAGAACACTGGAAGGTGGGTCTTGGTTTATGGCAGGAGAAAGATAGGCAAGAGCTACTTCGTGAGGAACTACGCTGAATATGACAGGTATTACTTCATTGGAAGAGGTGGAGCTATATTCGAGGAGGATTCTAGGATAAGCTACGATACCTTCAGAAGGGAGGTCCTTCGAAGTTTGGATAGGGGAGAGACCATTGTTCTTGACGAATTTCAGCGCCTGCCAGATGAATTCTTCGACCTGTTGCACATGAGGGGAGTGGCTGGAAGGCTAATAGTAATCTCTTCTACTCTTTGGCTAACCAAGAAGCTCGTTGGCACTAAATCACCGTTACTCGGGCTCTTCTCGGAGTTCAAGATGGGATTGATCGATGAGAGAGATATCCTGATCAACCTGAAACAATTCATTAGTGATAAGAGGAAATTACTAGAATATGCGATATTTCTGAGGGAGCCCTGGCTCATTCCTCTTTTGGAGAGAGCGGAGGACTTCTTAAAGGCATTGCCGGCCACGTTGAGGTTAGCTGTACCCTCACTTATAGGGGAGATATTCACCGAGGAAGAGAGGACCTTCTCTCGAATATATGAGGGAATTCTAAAGGCTGTGGCTGATGGAAAGCGTGTATCGACGGAAATAGCTTCTCAGCTCTACTCATACAAGCTTATACCGGCCCAAGATCCTAGCTTGGTACATCCCTATCTCAGGGTGTTGGAGGGTGTGGGCATATTGGAGAGGGTCAAGCTCCACGGGAGGAACAAGTACTATTACAGACACGCTTCTCCAGTGACCGATTATTACTACTACTTAGATGCAAAGTATGGGATCAGTGAGAGGGGAATGAGGGAGGAGCAGGCTGAGAAGATCCTCAGGGAGAGGATACCCTTTTACATCGAGCAGTTCCTGGCCAAGTTCCTAGCCAAGACCATGGGGTTATGGGATGAGAAGATAGCCCACAGGGACTATGAGATCGATATAGCCCTGACGGATTTTAGGAGGCTTTCAGTTGTCGTCGAAGTCAAGTGGAAGAATAGAATCAAAGGGAGTGAGCTTAAGCGAGCAGAGGAAGTCTTGGGCAAGTTCGATTGTAGGAGGATCCTTTTCGTGCCTGAAGCAGATGCTCTGCCGAGGGAACCGAGGAGCCTAGAGGTGTGGGATGTCAATACACTCCTTAAGGCGATTGCCTAGTCCAAAGATTTCCATGCTCCTCCTCAGACCTACGGGAAGTGATTATTGATCTATTAGGAGCCTCTTAGAGGCATTAGAGGGGAAAGCATTTTAAGAGAACCTTTAAAACAGTGCTTCATAAACTGATGAGTAGAAGATAGGAACTTAAAGAGGTAGAGGTATGAATAAGGGAGAAGTAATTGAAAAAATAAGGGAAAACAAGATAAAAATAAGGAGCTTCGGAGTGAAAAGAATAGGAATTTTTGGATCTGTTGTGAGAGAAGAAGCAAGAGAGGATAGCGATATTGACATAGTGGTTGAATTTGAAAAAGGGAAAGCTACTTTTAAGAATGTTGCTGGACTCGTAGATTTCCTCGAAAGTCTTTTCGGTAGAGAAATAGATCTTCTAACACCAGATGGAATCGAATCTATAAGAATAAAGCACGTGAAAGAGAAAATAAAGGAGGAGCTGGAATATGTCTAAGCGTGGTGATAGAGGATTTATTCTTGATATGATGATCGCATGTGAGAGAATGTTAGAGTACACTGAGCAACTTTCTTATGAAGATTTCAGCAAAAACCAGATGGCTATCGATGCGGTCGTGAGAAACTTAGAAATCCTGGGCGAGGCCGCTAAAAACGTGTCGAATGAATTGAAAAGTAAATATCCTGAGGTTGAATGGCGGGAGATCGTCAGAACAAGAGACAAAATCATTCATTCATATTTTGGTGTTGATATAAGTATTATTTGGGATATTCTCGCCAATGATATCCCAGTATTAAAGAATAAGCTTCAAAACCTTGTAAAATCTGAAGGCTAGAAAATATGAAGCTCATGACAGAGAAAAGAGTTGTGGAGATAGAAAGGAACCCGTCAGGCAATTTCATTGCGAAATATGGATGGGAGTGGTATCAAGTCAATGCATATCCAGCGAGGCTAATGAAGCTTATGGCAGAAGGGATCCTAGAAATAGAAATAGCTTACAAGAGTAGGAGGTACACGCACTACAAGCCAAGGATAGACAAGCGGTTGAGAGGGGCGGTAAATGCGCGCGACGATAAGGTTCGGGAGTTAGAGTAAGACCTCCCTCCTCTCGCTTACCTAATTTGTTGATCTAGGTTACAATTATGTATTACCTAGGTCAATAAAGAATATATGCATAAGAAAATACCTTTGATTAGATTCCTCAAAGGGAACATGCTCAAAATAGCCGAAATGCAGGATTTGCTCGTTTTAGAACTCTCAAGAGAGGTAGATTTCGTGGTTCATGGAGGAACGGCAATATGGAGAATCTATGGAGGTAAGAGTCTCTTGTGATGTGGACATTTACAGTCAGGAGTTGAGAGGATCCCAGAGGTGATCTCACCCATCTTCAGGGTGATCAAGGTCAAGCTTACCCCCTCCTTGTACATGAAAATTGGTGATGAGGCTGTGGTTGATCTTGAAGCCTCTCCCATGCTCAAGGAGAGGGAGATTACTGAGGAGAGCTTCTGGTTGATTGATGGGAGCTCGATAGTTGTGAAAACCTTGACTCCTTGCTCCCTTCTAGAGGAGAAGGTTGATGCTTACCTGAGCAGAGGGAAGGTGAGAGACCTTTACGATATTTACTACCTCTCAGATCTGTGCGAGGAGAAAAAGCCCTTAAAAAGGCTTCTTCTACACCTGAGAGAGCCTCCCAAAGACTTTCATATCTTGAGAGAATTGATAATTGCGGGAGTACCGCCTAGCTTCAGCACAATAGTTGAGAAGGTGAAAAGGACTGCCCACTAAACATTCTAGACTTCTTAACAAGTTGAGAGCTTCCTCCTTATTCACTTATAGGCTAGTTGAGAGTTCAGTCGGGAGCTACGCCAAGGTCCTGCTTCATAACCTGAGGAGGAAAGGAGAAATTGTAGAGCTTGTTAAGGGGGTCTACACGTTCAAGAAGTCTCCTTACATGATGGTCAAGGTGATTCCCATGGCTTACATAGGGTTAGGATCGGCCGCCTTTCTTCACGGAGCTTGGAACCAAGTAGTTGCTATAACAGTCCTCTCTCCCCTAGCCTCTAAAGTCGTCAGGCCAGGAGAGAGAGTTGTAGCTGACTTCAAGGTCATAGTGAGGAAGATATCGGAGAAAATGTACTTCGGCTATGAATACGTTTACATGGAGGATATAGGGGAGTGGATAAGGGTCTCAGATCCTGAGAAGACCTTGATAGATCTGGTATACTTCAGGCATCCGGCAATTGATGAAATGGTCGATCTTCTTGAGATAATAGATCTGGAGAGGGTTAAAGCTTACTTAGAACTAATGAATAAGAGGAGGGTTAGGGGAAGGAAGGAAGTCAGAAAAAGGATTGAGGAACTTATTGGCCTTACTGAAGTGTAGTTGCATGTATCCTCTCAGGGAAGTACTTCTACGCCTTCCGCCCTAGCAGCCTTAGCCTGTTTCTGATCCAATGTCAATAGTGGAAGGGATTCTTGGAGGGCTTGTGCTATATAAATGGAATCATAAATAGTAATTTCATGCTTCAAGGCCAGTTCGAACGCGTTGTCAAGATATTTAAACTGAGGCTTAGTCAGAATGTTTCCTTTGAATAACTCCTTAAGTATTGAGAAAGCCTCAACACCCTCTGATTTAGAGAGCCTATTGGAGAAAACTGCCGACCAGATTGCATTTGAAGCTTCCTTTAAAACTAGATCTACAGATAAGAATACATCAGATTGATCAAGAAGATCCTCCCATCCCTCCTCCTTGAGAATTATCGCTACCAAGGCAGAAGCGTCAATGACTATCACGATCTCCCCTCACTAGGACTTTGGAGGTTCCTTTGAGAGTAGACCAGCTTGTCGTCTTCAGTCTCTCCTTTATCCTTTTCTTGCTCTTTTTCGCCTTCACTTCCATTATCTTCAATTTCACGAATCTTCTTAGCTCTTCTGGCCAGTTTACCTCATCTTTTAGCTTTTCCATTTCCTTCTTTATCTCTTTTCTGACCTTGAAGGAAACTACTTCTGACATATGGAAGTCTACCTCATTCCGGATTTAATGTTTACCATATAGTTTACAGCAGATGCCTTTAGATAAGCTTATTAGATTTACCATTTTTAACATATCCCAATAATTCATATATTTATATGGTAGGGAATTTGCAGATATTGCGAAAAATAACGGTAAGCATAACAGATCTTATGATGAACTTACAGAGTAGTATCCAATATATATGACCATATGTAGAGATATGTCTAGGAGTCTTTACTTCGGTAACTTGAAATGTGAGGCACTTCTCTAGGGTTACAAGACTAATTATAGAGAGTTATTAAGCTGCCGCTAGTCTTAGTTAGTTATCTAGACGATGGTTCAACGTATGATATCCCTTGAGACGCCTCCATAACTACATAATATAGTTATGAAAAACGCATCAGGATTAGGCCTTATCCTTTCATAATCCTTGTTTATTAGAAATATAGGGGTTTGGTCATGAGGGGAGAGACTTCAGAAATGGGTGAATTGAGTTTAGTTAAAAGAAGGCCCGGGAGGGTAATATTGCTCTCTTGCCTATCCATTCTCTCAGATTTGGTAGGAGGGTACGATAAGCTCATGGATCTAAGTTTTCCTCTTGCTAAGGAGCTGAAGTTTCTCCCTTCCCTTCCAGATCCGGAGAATAGTCTATCCTTGGAAGAGTGCCAGGTCAAAGCACAGGAGATCTTAAGCAGTAAGGTAAGAAAGCTGTATGCAGTTTATTATACGACAGACGATGGAGCGGAGATCATTTCCTCCAGGGCCTCTCTGCATGAAGGTTCTAATCTAGTGGTAGCCGATCCCTTCGTTGGATCCGGCCGCTTGCTAGCCAAGACCGTTGAGAAAATTGGAATAGATAGGATATCCTTAGTGTGGGGCATCGAACCTCTCTCATTACAGGCCCTCGTGGCATATACCTCCTTAATGAAAGTACTTAGAGATCCTTCCAAAGTGAGGATTGTAGATGATGATGCATTTTCTCTCATTACCAGCTTTTCAGGTCTTCCGGATTTTCCAAGGGCCGACATAATAGTTACAAATCCCCCTTTTACGAGATGGAAGCTCTTATTTGCGCAATACAGGAGAAAGCTCCTCGCACTTATGGAAAGGTTAGGATATTCCAGCTATATTACAAGAAGAGAATTGGGGCTTCAAATAGCGTCGATGTTTTTAGTTGATTATGCATTGAAGGAAAATGGTTTCTTGGGAACAGTCCTTCCAGCATCTACCTTCTATACAATATATGGGAGAGGGTATAAGGAACTGCTCTTAAGTAAGTACTATGTAGAAGCCCTAATTGAAAGTTCAAACACGTCCTTCTCTAGGGGTAGCGGCTTTAAAGAGTTGATACTACTGGCGATAAAGGCTAAGATGAATCACAGAACCTTGATAGCCAAATTCGATGGTCATCTAAGGAAGCTAGATGAGATAAATTTAGAGAAGCTCCCAAAGTTCCTACAAACTAATTGGTTGTCTTTATTCAATCCTTTAAGGAGCTTAGTAACCCAAATTTTTGAGGAAGGATTAAGTAAAGGAAGTCTTGGATACTGGAGACAGGTTCTTAGCCCTAATATCGTCAGAGGGTTGGAGATGTATGGTCCTGAGTTCTTCTTCATTCCCAACAGGTATTGGAGTATTGTGGATGAAGGAAAAGAAGGCTTAGTTATTGCTAAGGGGGGTATGGAGCTGTTTATAGGAAGAGAATTTCTAGTTAGAGCTCTTAGGAAGCCAAGCATCTATGCACGGAAGATAAAGGTGAAACCGGAAAGTTACATGCTTTCTATACCTCCCATTCCATTAGAGGAACTACCGGGGGATCTCAGGAGGTACATTAAATGGGGGGAGAGATCTGGGAGCGCTGCTTCCGCCATCAGGGCCTTTGGTAAGAAGTGGTACTCGCATGTTCATGCTCAGATATCATCGAAACATCCTTTTGGTAGAGTCTTTATCCCAGATAAGATAGATATCATGTTCAAGAGGAGGGGGGTTTTCGCTAACTATTCAAGGGAGCCTGTAGCTGCCTCCAAGAACTTTTACATAATCAAAGATGATGAAGATAGTGCGAAGGTTATTGCCGCATGGCTCAACTCGACCATTTTCTTAGCAGTCCTTCACCTCATGGGCAGACGCATTTCTAATACTTGGACTAGGCTATTAGAAGATGATTACTTGGAACTACCCATGATACATCCGAGGGGAGATATGAAAGAAGTAAAAAGAGCTCTAGATTCCATAAAGGAGAGGGAATTACCTCCCATGTGGGAGCAGTTAGGAAGCAGTTATAGGAGGAGTTTAGACGTATCCTTCCTTGAATGGATAGGCCTAGATACAGATTACTTAGAGGAGATATATTCCACATTGGAAGATCTAATTAATAATAAAGGAGAGGAGAGAGAAATAACCTATGTTAATGGTCAATGGCTTATTAAATGTCCCTTTATTTAGAGATCTTCTTTAGAAATGCTAGGGATTCCTCCTAGGTATCCCCCAGTAACCATCTTATCAGGACATCCTTCTCCATATCCCTCAATGCCATCCGTTGTCTTGATGACGACGAAACTTCCATGCGCGTGAGTATATGTGCCGAAGGATATTGAGAACGGTTCTGATAGTATTATATCCATCCTATATGGAATAACTTTCTTTATCAAGACCAAGCAGGTCCCCTCAACGATAATAGCCATGCAACTTGGTATTCTTTAAATGAGTTGGTTCCTCATAGAGGCACCATTACACTTTAGAAAAGGAAAAAGAGGAATGATTACCTTTATTTCTAGTGAAAACCTGATTCAGGTGGGTATAATGCGAATAAGCTCTCTGAGGAAAATACCAGGCAGACCGAAGTTATTTAAGAGTGATTATGGGTATATCCTGGTTGTTGGCCTTGAGCATCCACCTGATCATATGGCTCATGAATTGTCTGCAATAGTTCCATCCGATATAGTTGCCTCCCTCAGGCATCTTGTCTTGGCAGCCCTTAGAGCTAGCCGCTCTCTAAAGAAGGGAGTTAATATCGCAGATGTTTTTGCCTACGAGCTAGGCATATGCCTCACAGGTGATAGAGAGATTTCTAAAGTAATTAGTGTCATAAGGAGAAGAGATTATCGTAAGGGGTATACTCTAGTAGCCGTTTGCGAAAATCCACTTGAATGTAGATCGATGCTTATGAATATCCTAATGAGAGGAGCTATGCTAGGCAACGTGAGAGCGCTATATGAACCGGAGAGCTTTCCTATCTGTTCAAATATCGAAGATATCCCAGCAATGGGGAAGGGAGCTTTGGTTGAACTAGATAGATGAATATCTTTTAAAGGATTATCTATTGAAAATAAGGGATCAAGATGTCATCGGAAGAATTTATTCAGACAAAAGCTGAGGAACTTCTTAATCAGCTTAATCAGGTTGTAACTCAATTAACTAATCTCAAGGCTGAACATGATTCTATTAATGAGGCTTTAAGCAGATTAGAGAAATTAGAAAACATTAAGGAGGTATTTGAGAGAGTAGGTGTTGTTTACGTGAAGAGAGACCGTGAACCAGTCATAGTTGAGCTTAAGGCAGTGAAAGAAGCTTTAGAGACGACAATACAGAGCTTAGAGAAGAAGGAGAGGGATATTAGAGAAACTTTGAATAGGATGCTTCAATCTAGCCCTCAAGGTAGCTGAATAGTGCTTTTTCGAATATTTCCTTTCTTTCCCTTGGTATTTGGGCACCTGCGGCCATCTTATGTCCTCCTCCTACTCCTCCAGCCTCTTTCGATGCCATTCTCAACAATTCATCTAGATCTATCAATCTATCACTTCCAGATTTAGTCAATCTGGCTGATATTTTGATTATACCTTCATCGGAGTTAGCATAGCCTATTATCACATCAGCGTTCTTGAAGGATTTGGAAAGAATTGAAGCTATTGTGCCTATCATCGTATCTCTAGCTTGGCCCTCATCTATGAATGCCACTCTGCCTGAAATCCTTACCTTAACCCTTCTTAGTACTTCTGAGAGAGTTCTTCTATATAATTGAAGGAACTCCATCGCTCTAGCTAGGGTTCCTTCCCTTAGACCTGATGCCAGGAGAGCTCCTACATTACCTCCGCCCATTCTTCCACATGCATTGAGTAAAGTAGCGAAGCTGCTTAGGTCTCTTAGAGGAGATCCCTTTGGTTCCTTAAGGTATATATAAACATTTCCTATCAGATATTTGGCCTTCTCAAGGCTTCCAACTCTCTTTACAAGCTCGTTAGCTAGATCCCTCTTCTGCTCCTCTGTAAGATCCGATAGTGTTGTCCATCTGTCGCCTATCTTTATAGGTATCCCTAACTTCTCGACTAATGTTAGGGCACCAGATGAGCTATCTGATATACCCTCTATCAATGGATCAACTGTCCTCTCTAGGGAGGATACTAGTGGATAATTTGGCCCGCCAAAAAGCTTTAGATCTGGTCTTACTTCCACATAACCTTCTCTTATAGCTAAATTTAGTATTTCTTTATTGATTCCCATAAATCCATTTCCTTCTTTCTCCTGTAAGTCACCCAGCGCCCCAACAAGGGATATTGGAGCCATTGAAGGATCACCAAGCATTTCGTAATAGAGGAGAAAAGACATTCCAGCTCCACTAATCTCAATATCCCCATTCAAACCTGCTAGGAAGGGATTTAAGACATTTACCTCATTATCAAGCGATGAAGGTTTATGATGATCCACTATGAAGATGCGCTTTCTAGAAGAACTTAATGTTGAAAGGAGCTCAATGTCACCAGATCCGAGATCGGAGAATATGTAGGTGGCATAGGACTCCTGTCTCAGTGATTTTATGAGAGGCTCATTGAGATATTTAACTATTGATAAGTGAAAAGAGATATTCAGTTTCCTGAGAAGAGATATTAATACTCCAGCGGAACTCAGTCCATCCGCATCTAAGTGACTTATTAGCCTAATGGGAGGGTTAAGGGAGGAGTAGAAATCGTGAGCAAAAGACCTAAGGATATCTTTTAGCGGACCAAGGTTCAATTTCGCTCCTTCTTCCTTAAGAGGCATAGAGTTCAGCTATTTCGGGGCTATAACGCCAATCTTTAGGAAGTTTTCCGATTCTCTTGTAATATTTAACTAGCCTGCTTATTTTAGATTCCGTGAGAGCGAGACCCCTTTTAGCATGAAAGTCTTTTCTGTTTTCTTCTATATGCTTTCTTATGTTATAAGCCTTGCTTATGAGTGCAAGAAGATCTTCTGGTATTGGAGGAGCTATATCATGTTCTTCTAATACCTTGCTTATCTTCTTACCCAGTATTCTCTTGACAAGAGGTACACCATACTCATTCCTCAAGATCATACCTATTTGACTAGGTGGAACCCCTCTTTTACCTAGTTTAACTATTAGCTCTTCTATTTCCTCTCTAGATAGAGGAACCCAGTCTAAGGGAGTATCTCGAGGCGGTCTGGTTGATTCAGACTTACCTCTTTTCCTGCTATGTATCCTAGCCATTTATTCACCCTTCTCTCTCTGCGATCCACTCATCGTTTTTAAATAATTCCCCTTGGCCATCAGGAACTTCCTCAGTTCACCAGCTGACCTACCTCTATGAGAAAATCTGTCCTTATCTTCACCTAATTCTCCAAATGCGAGCCCATTAGATCCCTCTGGGATGAATATGGGATCAAAGCCCCATCCTCCTCTTTTCTTCTCTTCAGCTATATATCCAGCTACTCTACCCTCGAAGGTTATAATAGAATTTCTTACATATAGTGCTATTATTGATGAAAAGACTGCTTTCCTCTCTTCTATCCCTGACATAAGCTTCAATATTCCATCATTTCTCAAGCTATTGAAGATGTAGGAGGAGTATGGCCCTGGAAATCCATCTAGGGCTTTAATAAAAAGTCCAGCGTCCTCTAAGAAGAAAGGTTCAGGAAAATATTTTGAGAGCCATAGAGCTGATGTGATAGCTACTTCCGCCAGATCATCTGATTGGGGCTCCAAGTACTCTACTTGGAGCCATCTGAGATTAACTAGATCCTCAAGCATCCTCCTAAACTCTAGAAACTTATGTTTGTTCGATGATGCGAAATATAGTGTGATCATTTGTACCTACCTCTAGCTTCTACAACTACTAGCCTCTTTATTACCTTGCCAAATAGTTCCTGGCAGCTCTTATATCCTCTTAAGAAGGACTTCCATAAGGTTTCCCATTCATCAGTTAGGGATATTAGGGATCTCTTAAGGACGTATAAGTCCACAGCATAATCTTCTATTTTATGAGTGTACGCAGCGAGCCCGAAATCTATTAAACAGATTTTATCATCAGGAGTTACCAGCGCATTATAAGGGGTAAGATCGTTGTGAGCTATACCAGATGAATGAAGTTTACATGCTATTCTACCGAACTCCGTCATTAAACTCGAGCCTAAGGAATTAGCGAGCTTGCTCCCTTCAATATATTCTACCATAAGTGAGTCATTCCATACATCTAAAATGGCTGGAACAGGTACCCCCCCAAGTAAGGCTCTCCTCATTAGCCTAGCTTCTTTACGAGTGCGTCCTCTTCTCAGTCGAATATCCAACGAGGGATTTCTGTAGCTCTTCTTTATTCTTCTCTTAATTATGATAGGTAAGCCAAGAAGTTCCGCTTTATATATCTCGGCTTCTGCTCCTTTATATATTAATTCCACCCGTATCTACCTCTCAGAGGGACGAATACGACCTCGGTCACCTTTTTCCTAAATATCTTACCACTAGACCTCTCTACAAGAAGGAGATCTTGTCCAAAGAATCCTGGATTTCCAACAGGTATGACCATTTTTCCTCCCTCCTTTAAGAGGTTAAGGAGAGGCGGAGGCACATCAGGAGCGGCAGCAGTGACAAGTATCCTATCAGCTTTTGTTCTTAGGGGAACGCCATCGCTCCCATCCATGTTAATAACATGAACCCTATCAGAGTAGCCAGCTTCTCTCAGGTTAAAATAGGCTTGAGTTGAAAGTACTGAGTTTATCTCTACTGTTATAACAGTCCCCCATTTGTGAGGAAGCTCGCTTGAGGGAGCGACTATCTCAGCAATAGTTGCAGTATGATATCCACTCCCTGTTCCTATCTCAATTACTAAATGACCCAGTTTTAAGTCTAGTAGTTCATCCATTATGAATACCATGTGAGGAGCGCTTATTGTCTGGCCTTCGCCGATGGGGAGAGGAGTGTCGGCATATGCCATACCCTCATACTTCCCTGGGATAAACATTTCCCTTTTAACAACTTCTGCAGCTCGCCTGACCTTCTCTGTTTTTATTATCCCTAGCCTCAAAAGCCTCTCCACTAATGATTTATGGTTCCTCATCTAAGAATAGATATGCTTGAAGAGATAATAGCTTATGGGCATCCTAATATAACGGCCAAGCACAGGACTACGATGGAGGTAACTAAGGATTCAAGCATTACTTTCAGAGCAGATTGTGTGATAGGGGTTAGATCAAGCAAGGCAGTATCAGATCTCTCAGAAGAGCTGAGGAGGCACTTAATAGAGGGAGGTTCTGTTCAGATTAATTTAGTTGTCCGAGACATAACTTTTTCTCTTCTAGCATGGGGAGATCCCCTACTTAGGTTAACAAATAATATTGATGCAGTAATTAGGAAATCTACTTATGTAGATGATCGAACTTTAGCAGTAAAATCTAATTTTGCAGCAAGAGATATTCCCAGGCATATGGTGAAGGCTTTGAGGAACCCCAAAGCAATGCTCATGATAGAGGTAGTATTCTAGTTTCATATTACGTTAGATAAAACCTTGGGCCTCTGGATCTAAGGGTTTTAGCAGTTCTCTCATATAGGATGTTGCATACATACCTGATTCTAAGAAGAAGGATACTATAGCATAGCTAGATCTTCCCAATATTCTAGTGCTTAAAGCTCTCCCTACAGCCTTTCTTAAACCCCCAAGAGCGCTAATTTCCGGGAGCTCCCTAAAAAGGAACATTTCCTTAGATATCCCCTCATCTCTAAGCAGCTTTCTCACCTCCTCTTTAAGCCATTCTCCTTTTTCTTTGCTCATTCCTCCTATTAGAGGAAGTAAAAGCTCTCTCCTCCCCCCTGAGTATAACTCTATTTCTCTATTATATTTCAATACGAAATCTCCTAGTTCAGGTTTTAAACTGTGAAGAATTCTCCTAGAGAGTAGCACATTGAAGAGATATGATTGATAAGAATGTATATAAAGTCTCAGTAGATCTATCCCTAGCGAGCCAGCTAGTTGCTTAAGACTTCTAACTGATCCTACCTGATAACCTTGACGCTCTATCAAATCTATGGCTTCTTTCAGAGATCTTAAAAGCATAGCTTTCCCTATTTCATAGTTGAATGGTTCCTTAAAGCCAAACCTTTGATAAGAAAAGAAGTTAGGAAACTCCGATGATTCAGGGAGGGAGCTTACTCCTCTCACAACTAAGGTAAAATAGTTCCCATCATTCACTCCTCTAGATATCGGTTCTACGTACTTACCAACAGGTTTTACCAGAAAACCATTTTTCAGGCTCATAATCTTGTGCCTACCTTCTATAGAGAGAAATTGGAAGGATATCGAATTAGAATCCTTAAGACCAGCATATCTTACCTTACCACCCAGTATATTGCTTATGCGTGAGACTAGCTTCCTTGTATTCATCCTAGTAAACTTAGCTGCGACTAGGTAGTGAAACGGCCCATTATTTGGGAAAATTTCTTTTCCTAAGAGGACTTTAGAGGCTCTTTTACCCATAAGTACTTCGTCCACTATGAAATCACTCAATTTTCCCCTCAGCTTGCCTCCAAGCCTAGGACTTGATGTTAGATATATCAGCATCCCCAATTTAACATCAATACTTGGTGGTATCACCTGTAGAGCTTCAACCTCCCTGTGACTCTATCTATCAACTCATTTTCATGGGGGCCTATACCCACAGCTGTTAAGGTACCTGGCTCTAGCTCTGTTAAACCAGCATCTTTTATGAGAACAGCTATTAATTCTCTTTTGAGGGCCTCTTGGTATAACTCCATTAACTCACTTTCACTATCAACCTGAACAACTACCTTCTTAGCTCCTTCCTCTCTCCACTCCTTATATATGTCAGGTATCCTTCTCCTAGCCTCCTCTGCAGCTTCTAGTGAAGCATGAGCCACTTGAACTGCTAGCTTGCCACAACTCATACCGAGATCTTTCCTCACAATTATTACCTGCTTATACCTCACTAAACCACCTCATTAAATAACTCCATGTATTCCTCAGCTACATGCCTCCAAGTTCTCTTTAGAGCTCTTTTTCTACCTTTCTCACCCATTTCATTCCTTATATCTTTATTTTCCAGGAGAATTAATATCTTAGATGCAAATTCATAGGGATCCCGCTGGACTAGGAAGCCATCTATTCTATCTCTCACAACATCTCTCAGTCCCCCTGTATTTGTAGCTATTACAGGAGTACCAGCAGCTAATGATTCTAAGGCTACCAACCCATATCCCTCGTATCTAGCTGGATGGAGGAGAGAATCAGCTGCTCTATAGTAAAGAGCAGTTTCATGCAGAGGTTTTTTTCCTACAAACCTTATTTTATTATCTAAGCCAAGTAATGAGACCTCTCTCCTCAATTCACTTAAAAGCGGCCCATCTCCTACCAAGATGAATTTTACGCTTATCTCCTTGTTCACTATAGAGGCTATGATAGGTATCATGTCAAATCCCTTAGCATGAGTAAATGTCCCTACCGATAGGACGACGTGGCCATCTAGGCCCAGCATCTCTTTAGCTTCTTCTCTTGAGGGAAGATCCCTGAAAATGTTTGGGTCTACCCCACCTGGTATAACTCTGTTCGCATTTATGCCTAAACTGTTTAGCTCCTCCTTTATCCAGCTGCTTACCGATATATTGGCGCTAGATCTAGATGCAGCTAATCTAGATAATGTCTTGCTTAACCTGAGATCGCTCCCATGAAACGTAACCACATATTTCTTGCCAGTAAAGCTTGCAAAGAACCCTGCTAACCCCGATGTAAGAGCATAGTGAGTAGATGCTACATCAAATTGTTCTCTAGCCAGAGAATAGGTAGAATATAGTACGAAGGTAAGACCTTTTACCCCATGAATTGCTATTCTAGGAGCTCTTTTAACTTTCTCTCCAAGCTGAGGAGAGGCATTGGCATAAGAGATCACAGTTACTTCATTCCCCATTTTCATCAATTCTCTGGCTAGATATGTCATGTATATCTGAACCCCTCCAGCGTCTGGGTAGTAGGGCCCAACTAAAGCTATCTTCATCTTATGAGAAAATCGGCTATGTAAAATAAAGGTGCTTAAGGCTGAAGATTTAATTCGGAGAATATTACATATGCTCATGACCCTTCATGGGAGTTAAGATAGGTGATATCGTCACTGGTAGGTTAGAATTGAGGTTAAAGAATCTGTCTGGGAAAAAGATCGCTTTAGATGCCTTTAACGCGCTGTATCAGTTCCTAGCTAAGATAAGGCAGCCGAATGGAACTCCTCTCATGACAAGCAAGGGTGAAATTACCAGTGTTCATTCAGGCATTTTCTATAGAACGGCTAACTTGCTAAAGGAGGGAATTATACCCATATATGCCTTCGATGGTGAAAAACCGGAGTTCAAAGCCAAAACTATTGAAGAAAGGATAAGAGTTAGAGAAGAAGCCGAAGAGAAGTGGAAGGCAGCTCTTGGGAGAGGAGAATTGGAGGAAGCAAGGAAATATGCCCAAGCAGCACTTAATGTAACTGACGAAATGATCAAGGATGCCAAAAGGATATTGGAGTTAATGGGTATACCTGTTGTACAAGCGCCAAGCGAGGGAGAAGCCCAGGCTGCATACATGGCTGCCAAAGGATCTGTGTGGGCTGCTGGATCGCAAGATTATGACTCTCTTCTCTTTGGGGCACCAAGACTTATCAGAAATATAACAATAACAGGGAAGAGAAAGATTCCCAGGAAGAACATCTATGTGGACGTGTATCCAGAGCTTATAGATCTAGAGAAGGTTCTTAGGGAAGATGGAATAACGAGAGGACAACTTATACTAATAGGGATACTTGTAGGATCAGATTACAATCCGGGAGGAGTTAAGGGTATCGGGGCTAAGAAGGCCCTAGAGTTGGTAAAGAAGTTCAAAAAGCCGGAAATTCTCTTCTCAAAGGTGAAGTGGGAATTTGATGTAGATCCTATGGCTATATATGAATTCTTCTTGGACCCTCCCACCACCGATGAATATAATGTTGAGATAAGGAGGCCTGATAGTGAAAATCTAATCAGGTTCATGGTGGAGGAACACGAGTTCTCTGAGGATAGAGTTAAAAGAGTAATAAATGAGATAGAGGAATCTTACAAGATGATAGCCGGTGGCGGGCTAGAGGCTTGGTTTTGATTATTCCTCATCGGGAGCTAAGTATCTTCTCTCTCCAGAGATCTCTATAAGAAGTTCTCCCTTCTTACCGCTAGAAGATGCTACAATTTTTCCCATCACTTCAAGCTTCAGAAGGGCCTCCTCTATCTGGGAAAAAGATACTCCTGGTATGCTAGATGATACAAGATCATAAAGCTCCCTATCTTTTATAGCACCTTTACTCTTAACTATATCATAAATTACGGTAATCAAAGGAAGAGGAGCTTTTGCCATTTAACCCGCCCTACTTACTCCTTCTAGCTCAGCGCTACTAACTCCCTTGACTTTCTGCACGGCATCCATTATTTTATCAGTAATGTCATCTTCCTCGGGAGCTGTAAGCACTATGCTTAGGGCAGTTATTCCGAATCCAATAGGCTTCTCCTCGTACTTCTCTAAATTGCCGTTTATGGAGGAGATAACTTTTTTTAATCCTTGGATAGCCTTAGCTGATTCAACGCTGCCATCCAAGAGCACCCTAATTAATGCCATTATTCTAGCCATTCTCATCACCTTATGGCCCAACAAACCCACAATTGGGACATATATATTCATTGGCCTGCTTTCTACACGTATTGCACCTAATTATTACTGCCTCTCCACAATTTGGACAGCGAAATGCAACAAATCCCTTCTCATAGGTAACCTTTCGGCCACATGAGGTACAGAATGTCTCCTTATCAGGGGGCAGCAGAGCGAATACTAGGTTCTCCTTTGACAATTTCGCACACCACTATGGCATGGAAGTTGGCAATTTAAAGATGTCCTTAGCTTGTCTGAGACCTAAATTTATCAGTAAGCCGAATCAGGTAGGTTTTGCCCGATTTCTTTCTCTTAATAACCCTCCTATCGACTAATTCCTTGATAAGCCTGCTTATCTTCGGTTTTGAGAATCCAGTGAGATTAGGAAGATCTTCCTGCGGGATCTCCTCTCTCTCCATTATGATATCTATGAGCTTCTTCTCATCCACTGTAAAAAAGTCCATTAAATCGATCTTTTCTTTCTTTTCATGTAAAAGATATATAAAAGATATATATGCAATTAAAACACCTATTATCAGACCGGTAGCTAGAGGAATGGGATCACTCAATTCTCTAAATATATAGGAGAGGGACCATCCTCCATATCTAGGCGCTGGAGCGCCGACTTCCTCTAAAACTTTTACTTTATATCCCTCAGATAATAGCTTCTTAATTGTATCCGAGTTCAGACTGCTGCCTATAATTATTATCGATTTAACAACCTTTAGGTGCTCTTTTAGGGAATTTATGAATCCTTCCGGTGGTTTTCCATCTTTCGTATATACTATAGGTGCACCCCTTTCAACGGCCGCTGAAAGCGCAACCATATAGTAGGATGAGTTCAAACCATCTACAAGTATAAGGGATTTACAATTACTCCAATAGTTTACAGCTAACAAGAGGGATGTATCTAGCCTCGTGGCTCCTCCCACTCTACTAACTGATGCTCCTAAGCTTCTGACGCGGTTCTCGAACTCAATAGGTACAGCATTAGGAGCACCTATTATGAGAATACTCACACTTTTCTTGAATCTTATAAAGCCAGATAATAAACTAAGTACCTCTTCCTCATTGTTAGCTACCAGATGAATAACCCAAGATCCATGAGTTATACCATAAGCCATAGCAATGGCCCAATCTGTGTATATATCTCCTCTAACCACTACAGCATCAAAATGAGGTTGCTGAGAGGAGACAAGTACAACTACCTGCGAGAAAGCTAAGAGTATAAGAAATAGAGCGATAGCGGGCCCGCCGGGACTTGAACCCGGGACCTCCGGCTCCGCAGGCCAGCGCTCTAATCCTTGCTGAGCTACGGGCCCGTTCATTCAAGAACCTCCTCTCTAGAAGATACCTCATGATTGAAAAATATGATTGTTCACTTTCTAACGAGTTTTGCCTTCTTAAGTCTTAGGCTCCTGCTTTTGCATCTCCTGCATCTTGTAGCAGAAAGGGGGTTCCTTGCTCCACATTTCCTACATATCTTATATCCTAAAAGGGCTTTCATAGCTATGCTTCTCTTAAATGGATCTTCAACGGGCATTTTGATCTCCCAGCTTAGAAGCAACATAGCTTGATAAAACTTTATGCTTAGAGGTTTCCAATATAGCATTATGAGCTTAGAATTAAGGAAGAAGGTATTGAGGGAGCTAAATGAATCGGAGGTGCTACATATAAGGAAGCTTATTCACAGGCTTGATATCTCTACTTCTACATTGAAGCCTTTGCTAGCTGAGATGATAGAACAAGGTTTGATAGAGAAGTTCTCTCATGGAGGATATACATTTTATAGGATAACTAGTGAAGGTAGAGACTATCTTATGCAGTCGCATGCTGAAGAATCCGTAGAAATTAATAAAGAAGAGCAGGAAGAATCAAAAGAAGATAAAGAGAAAGAAAATATCAATGCTTCTTCATGATTTTCTCAAGTAGATGAGCTATTTCGAATGGAGTTTTAGCTATAGGGATTCCTGCTTCTCTAAAGGCTTTCTCCTTGCTTTCCACAGTTCCCTGTCCACTTGTGATTATGGCACCTGCGTGGCCCATCCTCTTCCCCGGTGGAGCAGCCCTACCAGCTACATAAGCCACTACAGGCTTTGGATAATTGTTCTCTTTTATATAGTGAGCGGCCCTTTCCTCAGCATCTCCTCCTATCTCACCCACTAGTACAACAGCTTTGGTCTCTGAGTCATCTCTAAACATTTCCAACACGTCTATGAAGCTTAGCCCAGTTATAGGATCTCCTCCTATACCTACTGTTGTGCTAGATCCATAACCAGCATTTTTAAGAGAGATCGATATTTCATAAGTGAGAGTGCCGCTCCTTGATATGATTCCAACAGGCCCAGGAGTAAAAGCATCAGCTGGCATAATTCCTATCTTCACCCTGCTTGGGGCTATTACGCCAGGACAATTGGGCCCGATTATTATAGCCCCCCTGTCTTTAGCATAGCTGACGAACTTGGCTGTATCATGGACAGGTATTCCCTCTGTTATCACGATTATTAGGGGTATCTCATTGTCTACTGCCTCTATCACTGCATCCAATGCAAAAGGAGCTGGTACAAATATTATTGAGGCATCTATAGGACCTACCTCCTTGATGGAATCTTCTATGGTATCGAAGACCGGCACGCCATGAACCTTGCTTCCTGCTTTACCAGGAGTGACTCCAGCAACCACATTAGTGCCATAGTTGAGCATTAATTTTGTATGTATAGTGCCCTGTCTACCTGTTATCCCTTGGATGAGAACTTTCATGTCCTCTCGAACGAGTATAGCCATGCAACCACTAACCTTGCCCGATGATATAATGATTAAAATTATTGGTGATAGGAGGTTATATGAGATTGCTGGAGTATGAATCGAAGAAGGTACTTGCTTCGAGAGGAGTGCCCATTCCTAGAGGAGAACTAGCAAGAACACCTAATGAAGCTGCTTACATAACAGAGAAGCTAGGAGGAAGATCTGTACTAAAGATTCAAATTCCTCATGGTCAGAGAGGCAAGGCAGGCGGAATAAAGATAGTGAGTTCTCCAGAAAAGGCAAAGCTCGTAGCCAAAGAGCTGCTCTCCAAGACATTTTATGGATATAAGCCAGAATCTTTGCTTGTAGAAGAGCCGATAAATGTGAAGACCGAGATTTATGTTGGAGCTATAGCAGACAGGAACGTTAGAAGCATGACCTTCATATCGACAGCATATGGAGGCATGGAGGTTGAGGAGATAGCTGCAGAACATCCTGGATCCATAGAAAAAAGATCAGTTCATCCTTTAATGGGGATGGTTCCTTATATAGCTAGAGTTTTAGCTAAAAATGCGTCCATAAATGTACCTGACAAGCTAAGGAAAATCCAGAAAGTTATTTTAGCTCTATGGGAAGTAGTTAAGAATTACGATGCCATGATGCTTGAAACAAATCCGCTAGCCGTGACTAAAGATGATAGAGTCCTCGCACTTGATGCCAGAATAGAGGTTGATGATAATGCTCTCTTTAGGCATAAAGACTTAGAGAATCGTTACTACGCGGTAGGAAATCCAAGAGAGGCGGAAGCTAGGAAGAAGGGAATAGCATATGTGGAGCTAGAGGGAGCTGTCGGCACGATGGCCAACGGTGCCGGGTTGGCAATGGCTACGATGGATTTGGTACATACATTTAGAGGCAAATCAGCTAACTTCTGCGATGTAGGTGGAGGAGCATCTGCTGAGAGAGTTTCAGAAGCTCTAGAACTTGTTGTTAGCAATCCTAATATCAAGGTGGTCCTGATAAATACCCTATGTGGTATAACTAGCTGCATTGACGTGGCTGAGGGAGTAAGGATCGTTATGCAGAAAGGCCTCATAAAAGTGCCAGTAGTAGTTAGGATGTCAGGAAATAGAGCTGAGGAGGGAAAGAAGATCTTAGGAGAACTTGGAATAAAAGCTACGGAAAAAGCTGAGGAGGCCGTAGGGCACGCCATAAAACTTGCCAGATGAGGGAACTTTTTTATATCCTTCTATCTCTCTGTATGAGATGAGGGCCCGTAGCTCAGAATGGTAGAGCGCCCGGCTCTTAACCGGGAGGTCGAGGGTTCGAAGCCCTCCGGGCCCGCTATTGCTATTTTTCAGTGAAATTGACTAAGGAAACTGAAGCTGAGGAGATGCAATTAGGCAGGAAAATGAAAAAATAAAAGGTAGCCCCGCCCGGATTCGAACCGGGGTCTCCGGGTCCAGAGCCCAGCGTGCTTGACCGCTACACTACGGGGCTTCAATATAGCATTTACGATACCGCGTTCATAAGCTTTACGGTGAGTTGCGCATCAAATATAGGAAATAAGGCCGTTGAGAAAAACAAGATAGATATTTCCAGAATAAGGCATCTCAGGATCGACATGACATCCTCTCCTTCATAGATTTTACTTTACTGATTATATCGCCTCCTTCTTCTATATGAGTACCAACCACCACAATATCGGCGCCGGCCTTAACAACTCTCTCTACCTGATATGGCGATCTAAGGCCTCCTCCCACTATTATCCCTAAATTTGTCTTTGATTTCACAGCTGCAATAATTTCGACTGGTACATGTTCTTCAGCCCCGCTGCCTGCCTCTAAGTAAATCCACTTCATACCTAAGAATTCGGCGGCTAAGGCATAGGCTAGAGCTATTTCCGGCTTCTTTCTAGGAATGGGATTTACC
>WALU01000032.1 GCA_015522685.1 Thermoproteota archaeon
GCATTCATTGGGGGGACTAGCAGAGATTGTACTCTCTTATTTAGCAGCTTTTTCTTCATCACTACAGTAATTAATTAAAGAATAGCATTAAATATTAGTATCATTAATCTTAGTATAATAGAATATTATTTATCTAATGATCTTTTCTTTTAAAGCATGAGTTCATATCATGGTATATAAGACAAGAAGGTTATTCCTAATTCTCTCAGGCTCCGAAAATTATATATAGGGTGTTCACGCTAAGCAACGCGGTGTTGGCAGTGGTTGAGATAACATGTCCAGCTTGTGGTTATGAGTTTTATTTGGATGAGGAAGATTACGAAGGTGAAATACAGTGCCCCAATTGTGGCGCTCTTCTAAAGGTTAAAATAGAGAGGGGGGAGGTCAAGGAGATCCTGCCTCTAGAAGAAGGAATAGAAGAGGAAGAATGGATCGAGGATGAGGATTTTTGGGAAGATGATGAGGATGAGGATTTTTGGGAAGATGAGTTCTAAAATAGATAGATCATCTACTTAGTTATTATTCGATAAAAAGGAGAGAAGAGAGTTAATACCCTGCTCTCTTTAGTAGGGCCTCCCACTGCTTATCTATCCATCCTTGGAACTTATCTATCATCCACTTATTTTCTGGCTTGAACATATGCCTAAATCTTCCCTGGAGCTTTAGATATTCTTCAATAGGCTTCTTTCTGGCTGGATTCTTGGCTATAGAGATGCTAGGACCAGTTAATCTATATTCTCTATTAGTAACTTCATAGAGGGGGAAGACGCATGTTTCTACCGCTAGCCTCATGATTTTCACAGTATCTTCTGGGGCGCTTCCCCACCCTAGAGGGCAGGTGGAGAACGCGTGGATGAAAGCGGGACCGTCAGCTTCAAATCCCTTTCTAAGCTTGGCTATAGCATCATTCCAATATGCTGAGGATATCGTAGCAGCATATGGTATCTGATGAGCCACTATTATATCCATTATTGGCTTCTTGAAAAGAGGTTTACCCTTTATTACCTTACCTACAGGAGTGGTAGTGGTTCTAGCTCCAAATGGGGTGCCTCCAGATCTCTGGATTCCTGTATTCATGTAAGCCTCATTATCATATAGCACGTACATGAATTTGTGTCTTCTTTCGAAAGCTCCAGATATCGATTGAATTCCTATATCGTAAGTCCCACCATCTCCTCCCAGCACTACTATGTCATAATCAAGCTCAACATCAGGATCATTAGCGAATCTACCTACCCTAGAAAGTTTCTTCCTGGCAGCTTCAACTCCTGATGCTACAGCTGCAGCATTCTCGAATGCATTATGGGCCCAAGGAACATTCCATGATGTATATGGGAATATCGTCGTAGCTACTTCAACGCAACCAGTCGCATTTATCCAGACTATCGACTTTCTCGCAGCCATGGCAATCTGCCTAATTATTATTCCAGCCCCACAGCCCGCGCATAGTCTATGGCCGGATTCAACAGGCCTAGTTTTCAATTCTCTTCTTGCTAACTCCTTAATATTTGGTCTCCAAACAGACTGAGTGGCCATTATTCTCTCACCCCCAGATATTTAACAGTAGGATTCTCTGGCTCAACCTTTACCTCGAGTAATTCATTAAAAGCCTTAGCTATCAGTTTGGGAGATAACTCTCTTCCTCCTAGTCCATAAATATAGTTATAGACTGCTGGTTTAGAGAGAGAGCTATATAGAGCCGATCTTACCTCTAATGCTACCGGGCCTCCTTCTGCACCAAAACTAAGTGATCTATCAAGAACCCCGACAGCAGTTAATCCTGAAAGTTCCTTTCTTATTATATCAGCTGGAAATGGTCTAAATACCCTCAATCTTATGGCTCCTACCTTCTTTCCATCTTCCCTTAGCTGGTCAACTACCTTCTTGACTACGCTCATGGCTGAGGAAAGACCTAAAATTACTACATCAGCATCCTCAGTCCTATAAGGAATCATATGAACTGGCTCATAAGATCTACCACTAATTTCTCCATACTCCTTATGAGCCTTCTCTATTACTGGGATCGATGCCTTCATTGCTTCATTTTGTTGAACTTTATGCTCGAAGTAATAGTCATAAAGATCTAGTGGACCAATTGATACAGGGTACTTTGGATTTAGCATAAGAGGAACTTCCTTCTCTCCATGAATCTCAGGTAGCTTTATTCTTGGGATTTCCCTTATCCCAACAAAGTTTGATATGGCCTCATCAGGCAGAACAGAAACATTCTGTAGGGTATGAGATATAGTAAAACCATCCAAGGTTATCATAACAGGTAGCATTGCCTCCTCAGCTATCCTAAATGCCATTATCGTATTATCATAAGCTTCTTGGGCATCCTCGCTATATATTTGAATCCATCCAGAATCTCTGGCTCCCATGCTATCACTATGATCATTGTGAATGTTTATTGGAGCACTCAAAGCTCTATTAGCTACTGTCATGACAACAGGTGTTCTAGTAGAAGCTACTATATACAATATTTCCCACATAAGAGCCAAACCATTAGCAGCAGTTGCTGTAAAGGCTCTCGCACCTGCTAATGCAGCTCCCCAGCTAGCACTAAGGGCGCTGTGCTCGCTTTCAACCTTAACAAATTCTAGATCAACTTCTCCATTATGAATGAACTCTGATATCTTCTCAACTATTATGGTCTGAGGTGTTATAGGGTAGGCAGCAACTACATCCACATTGCTCTGCTTAACAGCCCATGCAACAGCCTCATCGCCATTTAATGCCATCATAGCTTGCTCTCCATAATCCTGCATCACTATATAACCACCTTCTCAAACTCTAATAAGCTCTATAGCTTTAGTAGGGCACTCAGCCACACAGATGCCACATCCTTTGCAATGGCCTAAGTCAGGGACTGGGACTCCCTCCCCATCCCACCTGTAGACACTATCAGGACAGTACATCCAGCAGAGTCCGCATTTTATGCACTTTGATTCATTTATTTTAGGCTGAAAAACGGCCCATTCACCTGTAGGATACTCCTTAGAACTCAGAAAGGGAACAGCAGCTATAGGGACTTCCTTCCAACCTATCATAGGGGTACTCATACACTAACCACCTCCTTAGCAGGGTCTACCTTAGCCTCCTTCATGGCTCTCTTGAATGCACTTATATTCTTCTCGCCTACAGCCCCGGGCCACCTCCATAGAATTCCCTTCTCCAAGTACTCAGTAGGTAGAATTTTTGTAGCAGCTAGTAATACACCTAGCATCGTGGTGTTAGGAGAAGCTCTTCCTACCTCCTCTAACGCTATTGTTGTGGCATATACTGTCCATACGTTAACCTCTCCTGGTAGATTTAGCTTCTTCCTTAAATTAAGCGGCTCTTTCTCGCTATTAGCAAGGAAGTAACCTCCCTTCTTTAAACCACCTAGAAGAGAAGAAAGATATCTCTGCTTTAGCAAGCTTGGGTCTATTACTATAACTATATCTGGTTCATATATTGGACCTCTATCGACTATCGGTACATTATCTATCCTGTTAAAAGCTGTTACAGGCCCACCAATCCTCTCGGGACCAAATTGCGGGAAAGACTGGGCATACTTCCCAGCCTTAATGGCAGAATATGCAAGTACCGCAGAACCGCTCCAAACTCCTTGCCCACCTCTACCATGCCATCTTATCTCTATCAGGGGCGACCACCTTACATATCATCAAGTGACAGAGTAAAAAGATACATATATCTTAAGCTGCTCTTTATACAAATATATTTCCAATAAATCATATAAAATTATATAATATACTGGTATTTATCTTGCATATGGAATTATATAGCAAATTATATGTAAAAAAGACATCAATAAATAGAAAAAAATAATAAATAAATGGAAGCTGGCTAGGATAAAGTGTTTTTTCTTATTAATCTATCTGCTATAAATAGAAGTGTGATCGCTGTCGCAGCTTCTGTGGTGGGACCTATAGCAAATATCCCACCGCCAGCTACTGGAATAAATAAGCCTAAGATTCCAATAACGATCGCTTCCATAGGGCTTAAACCAAAAATCATGTATAAGGTGCATGAGGTTGCTATATCATAAAGAAAGGTGGATAAATAAGCTAAAATAAATAAAAGGAGCCTACTCTTAGGCCAAACTTTTGACCATAAAGCTCCTAGCAGTCCAGCAGTACCCCCATCGACTATGGTCCACAGACCTAAACCTAAGAAACTATCGGAAACAAGAAAGGAGAGAAATCCAACTCCCATACCAACTTCTGCACCATATAGCATGCCAGATAGCATTGCGAATAGCAAAGGTAAGTTAATAAACTGGATAGGACCCACCAAAAGGTGCTTTCCTAACCTAGTGACAACTGATAAAGCCGTCCATATGCCTATCTGCGCGGTCACATTTGACAGAGATTTTTTCCTTTTTTCGTAAAACATTACCTTTCTACCTCACTTCATCTTAATATATTGAAATTAACGCCGTTTTTTAGCAGTATGATCCCCCAGTAGGGTGTTAACATAATGGAATTTAAATAGATATAGGGACATAACCTCCGGTGGATAACATGAGCAATAATATTAACCCTCCTCAAAGGATAATCGATGATCAAACTGCAGCACAGCTCAAAGCTCGGTTTGACTCAGAAATGCTTAGGCCAGTGGATTTATTAGTGTTTAAAGGAGTAGGAAACGAAGAGTATTCTAAATGGAGTGAACAATTGCTGGAAGAACTTAGCACGCTCTCTGATAAAATATCATATGAAGTGCATGATACTACTTTAGAGCCATCTCTAATAGAAGAGTATAATATCTCAAGGGCACCTACAATTCTTATAGATCCCAGAACTAACTATAAGATAAGGTATACAGGTGCTCCGGCGGGATATGAAGCATGGGCATTCGTTGAAACGATAATTCTAGTTAGCAGGGATGATAGCGGTCTCGCTGAGAGATCTAGGGAGATATTGAAAGAAGCCAAAAATTATGGAAAAGAGGCCCATGTAGCGATATTCGTTACACCTACATGTCCTTATTGCCCTCATCAGGTTCTTCTTGCTAATAAGTTCGCTATTGAGCTAAAGGGGATAGTAGAGGCTGATTGCGTCGAAGCTTACGAAAATCCTGAACTAGCTAATGCTTTTAGTGTTTCAGCTGTACCTCATAATGTAATTGCAATTAGAGAAAGCGACGAAGAGGAGGTGCCTAAAGAGATATCCATTGGAGTTCAGCCTGATGAGAAATATGCGATGGATCTGATTAAGGCTATGAGGGACTGAAAATGGGATTCACTATCCTGCTGACTAATGATGATGGCCTTCATTCTGCTCCTTTTAGGGCCTTCTGGGCAGGTCTCTTGGAGGCTAAATTAGGCAAGATTACTGTGGTAGTACCAGAGCATGAAATGAGCGCTGCTGGTAAAGGAATTACCCTCCATAAACCTTTAAGGATAAGGAAGCTTCCAGTAAAAGTTAAGGGCTTTGGATATAGAGAAGCGTTTACAGTAAGTGGAACACCCGGAGATGCTGTGACGATAGCTATGAAGTACATAATGAGTTCCGAGCCTGATGTAGTGGTCTCGGGCATAAACGTGGGGGATAACATAACCTTAGACAATATATTCACTAGCGGTACCATAGCTGCTGCTCTTCAGGGGACTATAATGGGCATAACCTCCTCCGCCTTCAGTGTAGAGATGCCGACAGGTCAGCCAAGCCGACCTGTCGATAGGTTCCTTATACATGCAAAACTTGCTGCTAGAATAACAGAGTGGATGGCCAGTAAAGGTCTACCAGATGGGATAGATCTCCTCAATGTAAACTTTCCCTATACAATATCTGAGGATACACGCATAAGAATTACAAGGCTAGCTAGAATGAAGTTTGAGAACTATGTTTTAGAGAGAATAGATACAAGAGGCAACCCTTACTACTGGTTAGGAGGAAACCCCGTACCTGTAATGAAGAAGGATCGAGGAACTGATCTATATGCTCTCATGGTGGAAAGGTCAGTGTCTATAACTCCTATAACCCTAGACTTGAGTGCGAGGGAGATAGACTGCAAGGAACTTAATAGAAAAAGAAAGAGTGCCTTGGAAGAAATATATTCACTTGCAGAAATTCTAGGGGATTACTTAATTGATGCACTTAGGGGATCAGACATTAAGAATAGCCAAACCTCCACTTCTAATATTCCTTAATAACTCTCCTTTAAGTTCGAATATCGCTATCTCCGTAGTGCCGCCTACATATCCCTTAACTAAATGTCCTGCAACAACTCTATCTCTATTTCCTAGTACCACGTGCATATGAACAAAGGGTTCTCCTTCCTTCATGCTTATGTTACCCGTAAGAGATGCCAATTCCATCGGATCATCGACATTGAAGGTATTATATCGCTCCTTCTCTGGATTAAATATTGCTATCTCAGCTCTGCTGAGAAATCCTAACCCATTTATAACTGCTGCTTTTATCCCATTATCCTTGCACACTTGTTTTATTGATGAAGCAACCTCCTCTCCTCTATCTATTCTCAAAATGTAAACCTTCTTTATGCTAAAGGTTCTCATAATTAACCACCTCCCTTTGTTGCGATCGGATAAAGTACAGGAGTATTACCCCCACCAGCACTAACTATTATAGTAGCATTGGACTTTGCTATATCTTTTAATCCCTCCAAGTAAATAACTAGGGGTGCTATCTCCTCAGGATTAGCTCCTGAGCTAACTAATATTCTTATAGATTTAGCGGTACCATTTGCCACTATCATCCTAGACTTAGCCTCACCTTCAGCTTCTAAGATTTTAGCCATTGAAGACGCATTAGCGAGTATTAATGTCCTATTCTTATCATAATAGGCTGCTATCATTCTCTGCTGGGATGCCAACTTATCTTGGATTGCCTTAAGAAACTCATCTGGTAGCTTTATGTTCCTCACATAAACTTCATCTATCACTATTCCTCCTGATGTTGTATTATCCTTATCAAAAACTTCTCCTAAGAAATTATATATCTCACTACTTATCTTATCGCGGGCGACAGGTACTTCAGCTGCTTGATACCTAGATAGGACATCTCTCGCTACTTTCCTTATTTCTGGGACTATAAGCTTATCTTCATAATCTAAGGCTGGATACGATTCTACTATCTTAGGTACCGAGCTTGGAACTATATGCCACCTCACAGTTAAATCAATCCACGCTTGGAGACCATCCTTAGTGAGTGATTCTATTGCTGGATAATCCCCTATAGCATTCCCATATCCATGTTTAACGGCATTGACATCGGTCCACATGTGAACAGCATCTGTAGCGATATATATCTTCTTAACAGATTGCCAGGGCATCTTAAATGTCACCTTAGGTCCTATTACTGGCTGAGAGATCACACCAGTGAATGGATCAACTGTAACAGCAACATAACCGAGCTCAATTGTGTATATACTGAGGAAAGCTACTATAAGGGCAATTATTACTACTCCTGCTGCTATTATTGCTTTACTGCTAATTTTAGGTTGATAAGGGATCCCCGGCGTATAAACAGGTATTTCATCATCTCTCCTAGGCATTCTGCCCCTCAATATACTACTAAATGTGATTGAGCTATAAAGTTGTGTCAGGCCTACTTATCCATGATAAGGAAGTCCCTTTTCCTCTTCCTCCCCTGGCTTGTATTCTTCGCTTCCTCCCAGTTTTATCTCCTCTTTAATCATCCCTTCTGCAGCCTCAGCTTCTTTTTCCAGTTCTTCTAGATCTATATTTAGATTGTAAAGCTTATCAATAACTTCAAGAACCATTTTAGAGGCCTTTGGATCTGGAAAAGCACCACTTGTTGTCCCTAAGAGGCAAGCGCTAGCAATCTCCCTCAAATCAGCCAGCCCAACTAGGAGGCCAGCAGCTCCAGTAACATATCCCTCTGCTAGTGGCTGGACTCCTACCTCTTTTAACCTCTTCATGAAGTCGTCGTTATTTGTGCACGTAAAAACGCCTTTAATATCAGGGGATCCCGGGACATACCCCCCCATAGTTATTATTGTAGATGCTCCAAGCTCCTGAGAGTAATCTAGGACTAGTTCTCCTACCTTGTACTGTCCGAAAGCTATAGGCTGTACTTCAGACGTTAGTACGAGTAAGTCCCTTTCAGGACCCTCTGCAAGGTGTATATCATAACTAGGAGGTTGTATATCCTGGACATCCCCCCCTTCAATCCTAATACCGGATGATCCATCTGGCAGGGGAAGGTAGTCGCTATATATCACAGCTATCTTCTTGGCATCGAACTTCCTTATTAGGTAACTTGCAGCGATTTTCCCAACTAATCCCAGACCAGGTACTCCTTGGATTAGGACAGGATTCTTGGGTTTAACTTCTTCCAGCTTCACTAGCTCTATATAGGCCAAGTGACATCCCTTTCTTAAAGTACCTAACTCAATATTAAACTAATGAATTTCTATTAAGGACGATATGGAGAGGAGAATCATGCAATATGTAGTCATTGGACATGGCACGGCAGGACAAACTGCTGCTGCCGTGCTTAAGAAAGTAGATCCAAATTCCGATGTCTATGTACTCGAAAAGGGAAAGTATGTCTCTAATCATCCATGCTCGCTTCCTGCCGTTGTCGGAGGGAGGCTTTCAATAGAATCTCTAGAGAAGACAGCTCCTAAAGGTAGAATTAATATAATACTTGAAGCCGAAGCATATAAGATAGATGTCAAGGGAAAAGAGGTTCATTTTAATAAGAATGGAGCATCAGATAAGCTCTATTATGATAGGCTCATATTAACTACTGGTTTAAAGCCTACATTTCCAAAGATTGAAGGAATTAATCTGGGAGGAGTAGGGACCGTATGGAGCATAGATAGTGTGAAGAGGCTCCTTAATATGCTGGGAAATAGAGTGATTATTGTCGGAGGGAGCGCGACAGGTATAGAAGTAGCCGCTGAATTGGCTAGGACAGGGAGAGATATCATACTAATTGAAGCTCTCGAGCAACTAATACCGGGTAAGCTTGATCCACCAATATCCTCTATGGTAGCTCATGTTCTCACAAAGATGGGAGTCAAAGTGATGCTTAAAACCCGGATGGAGAAACTAGAAGGTTCTGAAGGTAAACTAAACTATGTTGTAACTAACTCTGGTAAGATAGAGGCTGATACAGCAATAATAGTAATTGGAGCAAAACCTAACTCAGATCTAGCCTTACGTTCAGGTCTTGCTATAGGAGAGACAGGAGCGGTTAAAGTCAATGAGTATCTCTATACATCAGATCCTAGCATACTAGCAGCTGGAGATGTAGCCGAAGTCAAAGATTTCATAACAGGTCAACCAACGGCCACAGGTTTAGCCTCTACAGCAGTTGTGCAAGGTAGAATAGCAGCTGAGAATGTATCTGGAAGGAATATTATGTATAGAGGAGCTCTCTCGCCATATATAGTACCGGTGGGTGATTACTGGCTTGGAGGAGTGGGGCTCTCTGCTAGCAAGGCTGATAAATTGGGTATAAAGTACTTAGCTTTCCGCTTTGCGGGCTCTGATCTTCCTAGGTATATGCTAGGGAGAGATACTTTCGCAACATGGCTAATAACGGATAAGGAAGGTAAAATTCTTGGAGCCCAATTATTCGGTAGAAGAGGAGTCAGGGAGAGGATCCTCTTCCTAACTGCCGCTATTTATGCAGGCTTTAAGATACAGGATGTTAGACTTATGGAGTTTGCATATCAACCTGAGCTATGC
This sequence comes from Thermoproteota archaeon, assembly GCA_015522685.1. Classification (GTDB taxonomy): domain Archaea; phylum Korarchaeota; class Korarchaeia; order Korarchaeales; family Korarchaeaceae; genus Korarchaeum. Next base: position 9,692 of record WALU01000032.1, read on the forward strand.
GATCTCCTCGATCCTATAGCAATAGCGGCGGAGGGGATGAGTAGGAAATATAGACTACTTCAACTTTTCCGTGATTAAATGAGATAATAAACCTCTAGGTTCATCTTCACCAATCCAACAGACTTTTTTATCAAGTAGCCTAGCTAGAAAAGCTACTAATGAAGTATCCGAATCATTACATCTTCTGCTTATAACAAGGCAATCTATAGAGAGCAATTTCTTGATGATATCATTGAAACCATAGCTAGTGTCTATATCGACAGCATCTTTCAATCCTAAAGATAAACTGCAGCTTTTTAGAACTCCCTTCTTATCGCTCATCTACTTAGCTCACCTAGTACTCTCCCTATCACTATTCTCGGGTCTTCTAACTCATTTATCTTCTTCGATGTATCTATAAAGAAAGCATCTGGATCTCTCAGGATGCGACCCACAAGTTCCTTAGCTTCCTCTAAGCTATGGGCTCTCCATATAGGGAATCCTCTCTCCTCCAAATAATCATTGACGTACAACTTAATGTTCAAGGGAAAAGTTGAAATGGATGGTGTCCCAAGAAGGGCAGCCTCTCTAGCCATGGTTCCTCCTCCAGTTATGACAAGTGAAAGTTTACTGAACAATTGTAGAGTATCTACAGTATCCTTTATCAGCACGATTTTTCCTTTATACCTCCCTCTTAGTGCTTGATATTGGTAAGGATACCTAGGCTTCACCAAGACCTTCGCACCCATACCGATGATCTCATCTATAAGTGCAGCAGAGATCGAGCTCTCCTTTCCTAGTAAGTAGGATGCCCTGTTCTCTTCTAGTCGTATAAATACCGTATATCCTCTCTCATAGTGATTCTTATTTCTAAGGAAATCTTTAACCCAAGCAACCTCATCCACTCCCTTATATGGAACCAACGCACTTTGAGAGGTGCCTAATCTTATCATATCCAATTTAGGAATGGCTTCAGGGTATACAACTCTCCAGGAGAGGGGAAGAGCCAATCTACCCACATGATAAGAATGAGGACTATCATTCATGGTAAGGGCCTTAATAGAAAGGCCAAAGGCCACTCTAACTGCTTCTGGAGAAGAGAATGATATAAGAACATCTGGCTTGAAATCCAACGCTATATTCAAGAGGAGCTTGACCCTCTCAGAGTAGGCTAAGAGCTTGTCCTTGAGGCCTTCAGTTGCGTATCTTCCTATTCCTAGGAACCTAACATTTAACTTTTTTAGTAAGTCGGTGGATTCATTTAATCTCTTGCTTGTAATCAAGTATTCATGTCCCAGCCACTTCGCTATGGAAGTCATTAATCTAGCTTGCTTAGGAGTGATTATATCAAACCATACTCTCATCTAATTGCCTTCCTTATAGGAACGTTCCTTTAAGGATATGAGCATATCTTCTATGAGCCTCAGCCCTTTATCTAGCAATCTTCTCCCAGAGTCTGTGATCTCGTAGTAGTTTCTCATCTTGCCAGTCCCCTTTCCTCTCCTTTTTGACATCCTCACATAACCTGTAGATCTAAGAGATCTCATTACTATATAGGCAGTCACTCTAGCCGGTCTCCAGCCAAACTTCTTCTCAATTAAGTCAGATATCTCATATGGATAGGCAGGTCTTTCTCTTAAGATCGATAAGACATAAAGCCATAGATCCTCTTTAGTTAACTTGTCTCTAAGCCTGCGGAGAGGAGCAGGAAATCTACCCGACATACTCTGTGGATTCATCTCTTCCACCTTGGGCGCCTAGCTTCTCTCTAATTCTTTTTTCAATTTCCTTCATTAGCTCACTTTTCACTCTTTCTATCTCCTCTGTCTCTTTGTCTATAATCTCGTAATCGAGTCCTATTGAGAATGCCTTATCAAGCACTTCAAGCACACGTTTAGCTGCCCTAGGATCTGGAGAGTAGTCAGGAGCTACTCCGCTTAGTACTACACTGTTTACTCCTTTTATCTTAGCTAATCCTAAGACAGATCCAGCTAATCCTATCACTGACTTTATGGGACTCTCTTTAGTAGCTCCTACCTTTGTAAGTCTATCTAAGAGACTATTATCGTTTCCAAAGGCAAGCACTTTACCTGCAGAATTCTCGTCCACAAATCCAGTAATTACCACGACACGTTTCACTCTCATACTCAAAAGTACCTTTAAGATCTCATTAGATACCTCCATCCCACCCCAAGGGACTGGCTGTACATCGCTGGTTACCAGAGCTATCGACGGATTGCTCATATGGAATACCGATATTGAGGGGAGAATGAACCTTCCCCCCTCTAATATGGAGATTCCTACCATATTATTGGGAAACATAAGGTACTCTGAGTATATCTTAGTAATAGGAGTTGGGTCCTTTTCCTTTACAAGGTACGTTATAACTTGCTCTCCGACGTTTGCCATTCCTGGAAATCCAAGTATAGCAACATCAGCTGATGATAGTTTCGATATTTTCCTGACCTTCATCCAACCCATTTCCCTTCCCTTACCTTAAAGTAAATGGGAGAGCGTATTAAATAAACTGCAGTCTAGGATTGATATGAGAAAGGTAATATTCATAATATTAGATGGTCTCGGAGATAGGCCAAACCCTGCCCTTAAGTGGCTTACTCCCCTTCAAAGTGCAGAAATACCTAATATGGACCTGATGGCTGCGAGAGGAATACTCGGAATGCAATATCCAATCGCTCCCGGGATTCCTCCTGGTAGTGATACAGGTCACCTCTCTCTTTTTGGATATAACATAACATCAGAATATCCTGGGAGGGGCATATTTGAAGCAATGGGAGAAGGAGTATCTCTTGAGGAAGGAATTGCACTCCGAGCTAACTTTGCTACGGTGGAAGAAAGAAATGGTAAACTCATCGTTGTAGACAGAAGGGCTGGTAGGATATCAGGTGAAGATGCTGAGGAGTTAGCTCAGGAAATATCTGAGATGGAGCTCTTAGGAGGTGATGTAAGAGCGAAATTTAGACATACTTTAGAACATAGGGGGTTTCTCCTACTTGAAGGATCTCAGCTCTCAAGCAAGATAACAGATGTCGATCCGCATGAGGTCGGTTACCCAGTGCTTGAGCCGATGCCAATGAGTAATAATGCTAAGAAAACAACAAAGGCTTTAAATGAGTTCTTAAGTAGAGCATATTTGTCTTTAAAGGACCATGAAGTGAACAGAAAAAGAATATTAGAGGGTAAGCTTCCAGCTAACTTCATACTCCCAAGAGGAGCAGCTAGCCCATCTAAACTTGAGTCATTCTCATCTAGATGGGGATTTAACCCGGCTGCTGTGGCTGCTGGCCCTATGTACAAAGGAATTGCTAGGGCTTTAGGCTTTAAAGTATTCCAACCAGAGGGAGCTACTGGTTTGCCAGATTCGGATTTCTCATCCAAGATTAGAAAAGCATTAGATCTTCTTAATGAATACGATTTTATATATGTACATGTTAAAGGTACCGATGTAGCTTCTCATAAGAGAGACCCGCTATTAAAGGTTAAAGTGCTTGAGAGGGTAGATATTGCATTAGAATCATTAACAGATCCACCAGAGGATCTATTAGTAGTTATAACAGGAGATCATGCAACTCCCTGCATACTTGGGAAGCATTCTGGAGATCCCGTACCGATAATGTTCTTTGGAAAGGGTCTCCCAAGAGATGATTCTACCAACTTCCAAGAGCTAGATTCATATACAGGAGGACTAGGATGGTTTACCGGAAAAGATTTAATGAATCTAATCCTAAATTACTCCGATAGGGCTTTAGAATACGGATTAAGGCTAATCCCTAGAGAAACTCGATATATACCTAAAGTAGAGCATCTAATACCATTTAATCTTTGACCAACCTTTTTTCCTCACAGAATTTAAGTTAAGGGGTTTCAATAGATCTCTCCCTAGGATTTCGGATAGTTCAGCTTTGAATTGGCAAGCCTTACAGATCTCAGTAGTAGTTGGTTCTCCGCATATCTTACATCTCCTCAGCTTCACATTGGGTTTTATTCCACTGGATATAAAATTAAAAATCTTTAAAGCCATAATTTTCGCTCCCGCTTCCATATCTTCTAACCTGTCTATTTCTCTCCTCACTCCAATCCTCATTCCTTGAGTAAGGGGACACTTACCTAAATGAGCCGTAATCCCCTCAGCAACCACTAGCGCGGCTATTTCCCTCTCATAAACATATTTTAATGGCCTGACTCTAGGTATGAGACCTTCTTCGGTATTTCTCTTATGTCTGAGCGTTTTAACTAAGGCATTTATATCTCCTCTTGCTAGATTCATCAAAGCTGTTTGGACCATATCATCTAAGTTATGGCCAGTAATTACAACGGTAGCACCCATCTCCCTAGCCACGGCATTCAATGCTTGCCTCCTGAGAACACCGCAATATGTACAGACGCTCCTCTTAGAGTCTTTAGGCAATTTACCTTCTAACTCCCCTATAGATAACCCATGTATCTCCTCTATTGTGAAGGTCAGATGCTTGACTCCTAACTCATTGGACAATCTCTCAGCAAGCTCTATTGAAGCCTTCCTGTAAAATGTACCTTCATCTATAATGACTGAAACTATATCAAGATCCATTTCCGGATGGGCATCTGAAAACTCTTTAGTTAGAACAAGGGCAAGAGAGCTATCCTTCCCGCCAGAGTGGGCTACGACTATCCTATCTCCCTTAATTAGCTCTTTCTCTAAAATTTCCCATGCTCTCTTCCTCACAGAGGACATTAAGCAGTTACTACACAGTGAAACTCCTTTAGCAGTATCAGTGTAAATTGCCTCATTGATTCCGCATAAGTCGCATATTCTCATGAGCCTTCACCGGGCTTTTATGATAAGTTATCCTGAGCCAAGTAATCACATCACCATTCTCTAGATAACAATCATTTGCCTTAGGCTTACCATTTACGAGTAGTAAGGTGCTCCATCTGCTCAAACCTAACTTCTGGTAGAGATCACTGACCATAGTATTCCAAGGTAGATCCTTCTCTTTACCAGCCAAGAAGACTTTAATTGTATCCTTCATATCTCTCATGTGTTCATTATGTACCTCTCTAAAAAAGCAATACTCTCGGGAGTCTCCTTAGAAGGAGATATTACAATCTTAGGGCCAACTTTTATCGGTAGAGGATCCACTTTAGGAATCTATTCTATAGTTGGATATCCTTCTTTTAGTAAAATAAATGATATTGAAGAAAAGAACTATCAAGCATACGATGAAATAAGTGAGGGGAGTAGAATAGGAGAGAAAGCCTTCATCAGAAGCCACTCCGTAATTTATGAGAGGGTAAGGATAGGAAACAGAGTACAAACAGGGCATGCCGTCCTAATAAGAGAAGATACTGAGATAGGAGATAATACAGTGGTAGGGACCCATTCTATCGTGGATGGACATGTTAAGATAGGAGAGAATACTAGCATTCAGAGCGGATCTTATATACCTCCAGAAAGCGTCATAGGTAATAGGGTATTCTTAGCACCCTTCGTAGTAATAACGAATGATAAATATCCAGCCAGCAAAAGACTCTTGGGCGTAATTATAGGGGATAATGCTGTTATAGGAGCTAATTCTGTGCTTATATCTGGTGTTAAGATAGGAGAGAATACTGTTATTGCTTCAGGCGCTGTGGTAACTAAGGATATCCCTCCGGGGAAGGTTGTTCTCGGAGTTCCTGCACATGTAGTTATGGATAGAGACGAATATGAAGAAAAGAAAAGGATTTACGAGAGTGGGGCCTAAACATCCTCAATTCCCCCTTCCGTTATTACTATTTCAACTGTCCCCTCTGGAAGATATGGGCTCTTAACGAGTTTAACTACTCTCCTGTCCTTTTTACCTCTCTTTATATATAGCCTAGCAGTCACTCCATGCCCAAGAATATGTCCTCCTGCAGGCCTGTTTGGATCGCCGAAGAATGCGGTAGGATCTGCTACAACTTGGTTTGTAACTATAACAGCTAAGTTATAACCTAGAGCTAGCTTGAGGAGCTTATGAAGATACTTATTGAGCTTTTGCTGCCTTTCAGCTAGAGTCTCTCTTCCTACATATTCTCCTCTGAAGTGACTTATGAGCGAATCAACTATTATCAGCCCTATGTTCTTCTCCTTAATGTAAGGCTCTGCTCTCTCGGTTATTATCATCTGGTGATCACTAGTAAAGGCTCTTGCATATAATATGCTCTTCAAGGTCTTCTCAGGATCTAATCCAAACCTCTCAGATATTTGAATTATTCTTTCAGGTCTGAAGGTCCCTTCAGTATCTATGAAAAGAGCCGCCCTACCTAAGCCACCCTTCTCCTCCGGTAATTGTACAGTAACCGACATTTGGTGGGCAAACTGGGTTTTTCCTGAGCCATAAGGTCCATATATCTCGGTAATGGATTGGGTCTCTACACCACCTCCAAGCAATTCATCCATTCCTTTAGAGCTGGTAGTAATTCTCTGGACTATCTTTCTCTGTTGGTAGTAATCATAAGCCGACATAACGTCTATGTTAAGCTTGCTTCTAGCTGCCTGTATTATCTTCTGGGATATGCTCTCTCCAATGCCGGCATATACAGCTAATTCTGATGGTGTAGACATAGCTATTGATTCTAGCGTAGTAAAACCAGCCTCTAACAACCTCTTGGCAGTAGCAGGACCGACTCCCTCTAGCTCCGTTAGATCTATTTCCTCGGGAGGCCCCATCTCACCATAGTAGTTTTCGTTGGCTTCCTCTTTATTCTTATCTTCAGAACCTTCCTTAGTAATCTTCTTCTTTGGAATTTAGATCACTTCCCTTATGATCGGGAAGCTAAGGTATATAATTCATCACATATATACAATAATCCTTCTATATCGCTCTTCTTGAATATTACGTCTCTGCATAATCCTATCCTTGCAATTAATCTTCTCCTCCCTATAATATCCCAGCAGGTGCTTCTCTATAGAATCTATACTTATACCTACCTACATTTCCATATGTAATATCCAAGAGTAAGGGAGAAAATGAAAGTGAGGATACCTTCTGAAGGTAATTGAGTCGAAATTATAATACCTATTGCTGCCAAAGTAATATAAAATATAGAAAGTACACTTATTGCATAAAAATTCCCTTTTAATATCCCTATAACTAAAGTCAGTATCGCTACTGATGATAACAAGCTAGCAAAGGAGTAAATGGGCTCCCTTGTCCAAAGGGTAAGAAAAGCATATCCAAGCAATATGGACAAAGCTAATGTTATTAAAGAAGATGCCACAATACTAGGTCTCAAAGAGGGCAATTAGGGTCACCTCAAAGCTTCTGCTATTGTAGGTACAACGGAAGCTTTAGATCCTACCCATTCGATTGTATCACTAGCTATGATGGCATCTGCTCCTGCCCCAATGATCTTATCTATAGATCCAGGGGCTAGGACTGGATGTACAAAAGTGGATACTACGAACCTAGCGCCCATCTTCTTGGCAGCCTTAACAGCATTTGCCATGGTTCCTCCGGTGGAAACCATGTCATCCACCACTACCACATCTCTTCCACTCAGATCTATCTTCTTAACAGTCGTCTTTATCTCTCCAGTCTGAACATCTCTCTCCTTAGTAAATGCGTCATATTCCTCAACTTCATAGGACTCTGCCAACTCTCTAGCCCAATTTATGCTTTCAGTATCCGGTCCTAGGATAAAGGGATCCTTCAAGTCTAAAAGCCTCAATCTATCAGCTAAAGATTTAAATCCACTCAAATTTATGACATAAGCTTTATTAAATAAGTTAGAGAAACTGTCTATTCTGTGCAAATGAACTGTAACACTTATCACCCGGCTAATACCTGAAGCTTCCAGTAGCTCTGCAACATACTTGGAGCTGAGAGGTTCCCCTAATCTAAATATAGCATCTTGCCTTGCATAGGGGAAATAAGGTATTATTAGTGTTATATCCCCAGCATTCATGTGCTCCTTTAAATTCCTAATAGTAAACAGCATCTCTAAAAGATATTCATTAGGCTTACATTTTCCAGCCTTCATTCTGAGGGAGAGTACTATATCACTTCCTCTAACTTCATTCATGACTCTAGGGCAAACTTCACCATCGGGAAATACCCTCCTCTCCATTAGAACGAGGCCAGCTCCAATTTTCTCTGAGAGCATTCTATTGAAACTATCATCAGGGCCTATTAATAGCATACGTTAATATCTAGCCATGAGATTAAAAAGGTAGCCAGATGCTTTCTGTTGATGTTAATCGTCTTTGAAGGGATAGACGGTTCAGGTAAGACGACTTATAGCAAGAAGCTCTATCTCAAGTTGAGAGAACTAGGATATAGTTCTGAATGGACTGCAGAACCAACTGATGGTCCTATAGGAAATATTATCAGAAAGGCCCTAGGGGGAGAATTAGAACTTGATGCTAGGATATTAGCCCTACTTTTTGCAGCGGATAGGATCCATCATAATGAAAGGATGAGCTCTCTACTTAAGAAGGGAAAAATAATCATCTCAGATAGATACATTATCTCTTCTCTCGCCTATCAGGGCTCAGAACTTCCTATAGATTGGATTTATTCTCTGAATAGGTGGGCAAGAATGCCAGATCTTGTTATATACCTCGACTTAGAGCCAGAAGATGCCATAAAAAGATTGAAAGATAAGGAGAAGTACCATCTCCTTGATAAACTTAGAAAGATAAGAAAGATCTACTTAAAACTAATAAATGCAGATCCTTGGAAGGACAAAACCTACATAGTAAATACCAGTAGACATGAAGAGGAAGTCTTTAGAAAAATCCTTGATATTACTTTATCTATATTAAAGGGGAGAAAATGAAATTCTTAGCTATAGGAAATGCTAATATAGATATAACGGTTTTTGTAGATAAGATACCGGATCAAGATGAGGCATCAGAGGCACTAGCAGCTATTATTAGAGCTGGAGGATCTGCATCTAATTTTGCAATGGCATCAGCAAGACTAGGTATTGATACCTCAATAATATCTTCTATTGGAGATGATCCCCTAGGAAGGATCTATTTGGGCACCCTAGAGAGAGAAGGAGTCGACATTAATCAAGTTAAGATAGTAGAAGGAAGAAGATCTGGATTAGTCGTTATATTAAATGTTTTGGGTGAGAGCAGGAGAATGATAGAGAATCTTGGCGCTAATGAAGAACTACTTCCTGAGGATGTAATGAGAAGGAAGGATTTACTCGAGGCTGCAGATGTAGTACATATAGCTAGCGTAAAGATACCTATTGCTGAGGCTGTAATAAAGGCGAAATCAGAAGAAGTATCTTGGGATCCCGGATCTAGAATACTAACGAATAATAAGGAAGATGTCTTAAGGCTTCTGAATGGAGTTAATAGAATATTCCTAAATTTAAAAGAAGCTGAGATTCTATCTGGTAAGGGAGATCTGGAGAAAGCAGCTCAAAAAATAGCCCAAAAAGGGCCGAAAGAAGTTTTCATCAAGATGGGGGCTAAAGGATCGTTGGCTTGGATAGATGGCAGCATATGCTTCGTTAAGGCTATACCAGTTAATGTGGTTGATACTACTGGCGCGGGGGACGTCTTTGCAGCAGCTTATCTGGCCGCTAGAGCAAAAGGATTTTCTCCGGGAAAATCTATAAGACTAGCGAATGCTGCAGCAGCCTTAGCTATATCAAGACCAGGTACGTCCTACGGGCTCCCTGTATGGGATGAGATCGTAGCAATGGAATTCATTTCGTATGGTAAGGACACTAACTGTCAAAACCTTAACTAACACTTTTAATATCTAAGTGGTTAAGCTACTGATGGGCTACGAGGGAACGCCCCGCATTGGAAAAAAGAGCATACTGCTACTTCTGCTGGGTATAACTCTAATGATACCTTTACTTGCAGCATTTGATTTAAATAAAGCGATAAGAAGCTTAAGGGTCATAGGCCTAATTCCAGTAATCCTATCCTTCATATCGATTCATTTAGGGGTTTTCTTCTATAATACTGGTTGGTATGAACTTCTAGAAAGGAGAGCTCCCTTCAAGGATGTATTTTTAATAGGATGGACAAGCCTATTCATAAACTTGCTAATACCGGCAGGATCTACTACAGGTGAAGTGGCTAGAACGTATTTTATAACCAAAAAATCCAAAATTTCCCTAGGACAGGCGCTATCAACAATAGTTGCTCATAGAGTAGTAATGATAGTGCCATTTATAGTAAGCATAGTGTTAGGTATGTCCTACCTCGTGAGCCTAACCGGTTTGGAGCATAATACTTTAATCACAATAATAGTATCTATCATAATGCTTGCTATCTCCTTCTACTTAATATATAAATTGAGTATGGAAGAAAGCAGGCTTCTTAGTCTAATAGAATTCTTTGAGAGGAAGCTGGGAAGAGATTTTATTAAACTAAAAGAGATAGTAATAGAATACTCGAAGGCCTTCAGAAATCTAATGAGGAAGAGGAGGGAATTAGCAATCTCATTAATCTGTGCATTCTTAAACTGGATATTTGATATGTTACCTATTTTCATATATTTCTATGCTCTAGGCTACTGGATAGATCCATTAATGGGAATTCTCATATACTCTGTCTCAATAATCATGGTTTTAATTCCAATAGGCATACCAGGAAATACTGGTATAAGGGAATGGGTGATGACAGGTCTCCTTTCTGCTATGGGATTTAATAGAGGAGACGCTTTAGCTATAACACTTGTTTCTTCAACAATTACTGTGTTTTTGAATGAGTTAGTGTTTGGGTTTATAGCATATTTGCTAGTGCTCAGAGGCATACACAGATAACTTGAAACTTTTTCAGTAATATAAGCTATTGGACAAGGGGGTCTGCTTTATGCCTGTGTTTGCATCTAGAGTGAATTCTCTCGGTGTTGAGGGAGCTTTTGCAGTTCTTGCTAAAGCTAAGGAGCTAGAGAGGCAAGGAAGGAGTATAGTACACTTGGAGATCGGAGAACCAGGATACCAGCCACCGAATCATGTTCTTGAAGCGACTAAAAAAGCACTAGATGAAGGGAAAACGAAATATACTCCTTCAGCCGGCATTTATGAGCTTAGAGAGGCCATAGCCGAGAGAGTATCCAGTACAAGAGGTATAGATGTCTCGTCCGAGAATGTAGTGGTTACTGTTGGGGCTAAAATGGCAATATTTGCTGCGATAATGGCATTTATAGATCCAGGGGACGAAGTAATAGTACCTATGCCTGTTTATCCATCCTATGAAAGTGTGACAAAGTTTGTAGGAGGAATAGTAAAACCAGTGGCCTTGAAAGAAGAAAGAGCTTTCTCTCCTGATGTTAATGATATACTAGCTCAGGTCACTGATAAGACAAAGGCCATAGCGATTAATACTCCCGGTAATCCAACAGGAGGGATTTATCAAAGGAAAGACCTTGAAAAGATCGTGAATCTCGCTAGGGAGAAGAATATACTAATAATATCAGATGAAATTTATGAGGATATAATATTTGATGGAGGGAAACATAAGAGCGTTCTATCTATACCTGGGGCTGAGGATATTACAATTCTAATTAGCGGATTTAGCAAGACATGGGCCATGACAGGTTACAGGCTAGGATATGCTGTGGCGAAGAAGGAAATAGCTGATATATTAGCTAAAATTCAGTCAAATGCTGTATCATGTCCACCCAATTTCACTCAAGTAGCTGCAATACAGGCCATTAGAGGGCCCCAAGATGAAGTAATTGAAATGATAAAGGACTATCAGAGGAAGAGAGATGTGATATTTGATGAAATAAATAAGATAAAGGGATTTAGAATGATCAAACCTGCTGCCACTTTCTATGCATTTCCTAATATAAAGGGAACAGGAATGTCTTCTAACGAGCTGGCCAATCGATTGCTAGATGAAGATGGAGTAGCTCTGTTACCAGGTACCGCCTTTGGTGATTATGGAGAAGGTTATCTCAGGATATCCTTTGCTGGTCCCATGGAGGATATAATAGAGGGTATGAAAAGAATAAGAGAATTTGTATCTAGTCTATAGATCTATAACCTCTGCATCTTTTTCTCTTGTATCTAGTATTACGATCGTCCTCCTACCAGTTAACTTCCCACAAACCTCTCCTGGGTTTATTACCATGGAAGAGTCGATCTTCTCTATATGTAACTCATGAGTGTGGCCATAAAGTACAAACTCGTACTTCTCACTGGAGGCGGCCTGAATAGCTATAAATTCTGTTAAATCTTTAGATCCAAATCCATGAAAAATTAAGGTTTTCTTCTCATTGAGTTCAATCTCAGTTGGGCTAGAATAGTAAATATTATTGCTTTCTAGGGTCATTATAGTTACTAAGGACTCAGCATCATTGTTACCTCTCAACAATATGAAAGGAATACCTGAGTTTATAATAGGCTTTAATGCAAACGGAGATACTAGATCACCTAAATGGATAATCTCATCGACTCCAGTTCTCTGGAGAATCTCCATAGCTCTCTCTAAGGAATTTAAATCATCATGAGAGTCAGACAGAATACCTACTAACAACAGGATCACCTCTCCAAAGAGGATCATCTTACCTATCTAAAACTTGTGCCTTATGGATAGATTCTAAAAGATACTTCTTCCCCTCCGGGGTTGAAAATAGGGGGGGATTCCAATCTTCCTCCACGCTTCTCCTTCGAACCGGGCCAAAATCTGTACTTTTTACTTTTACTATCCATCTCACCGCTATGCCTCTCCTTTGCCATGTTGGAGCATTATTTATGTTTAATCCGAGCTTCTGGAAAATTAACTCATGGAGCTCGCTAGCTTTCTTTCCCTTGAGGATACCTATAGCTTCTCTCCTGCTCAAACCTTCTCTCTCTAGCGCATTAAGGGCATAAGAATTTAAAACATTTCTCCAAGTCTCTGATTGCCTCCATATCATGTATTCTATGGCCTCATCCTCATTCCCGATGAGAACTGCCCTCCCATCAAAGGCCAGAGTCTCATTGAATATCTTAGACAAGCAACCAGCTGTATAAGACGCTAATATTGTAGTGAGCTTCTCTATCCTCCCTCTCCAAGGTAGGGGAGGAGCTAGAAGGAAGGAAATCTCATCAGAGAATGTAAATGCAAAGACTAGTGGAAAACCTAACCTCATCAGTTCTGCAGGGGCGCTTGCAAGAGATCTTGCAAGCTTTACATCATAAGGCCTCTGTAGGCTCAGTTTTTCTGCTACCTTCCTGAAGTTCCACCCATCAACCCTAATTATCACAGAATAATCTTCTGGAATTCTCATACATGAAAAAATCTCTCTATCCTTCCAATTCATCATGCTACCCGCTCAACCTGGATATCTTCTCGGCTATCTCTAATACAGCGGATTCAACATCTTCTCTATTTGTCTCTAGAGTTATAATACCCCTAGCTTCTACAACTTCCCTCAATTCGGCATCAAACTTTCTCGCTATAAGAACCTCGCAGTCCCGGAGGATCTCAAGAACGGAAGTAGGTCCCCTTTTACTTCCCTTCCTAGTGTTTACTCTCATCTCCACCTTTGTAGGGCTTCTACCTAGTACATCATAAATGGCAAAGAACTTGGCATCATGGAAGGGTCCATCCTTCAAAGTTTTACCATCATCTGTGGCAACAGCGACACGAATCGGCAAATCATCTCATCCTCCCATGGGGCTATGCTGGATGATGGAAACACAGCATATAATCATGCCGCCAGAAATTGCTGTTAAATCTATTCATTAATCTTCCGACTTATAGAGTATATCAGATTCCTTAAAAATTCAGAGTCCACTATTAGAGAGAGGAATCCTCTTCCTCCGAAGGCAGAGCCTTCAAAACTCCCTAAGCTAGGAACAATCCTCTCATAAAGATTCATTGAGGGATTACCTATCAAGTAAGCAAGTCCTAGTGGTGGATCATAAAAGAAAGACAAGGCATTCTTCGCGAGTTCTTCCCTCGCTATTAGTGCTAAGACGAACCTCTGATAAGGTTCCGGGGATTCCCAAGCTCCAAAGTTTCCTCTCCTGAGATAAGGCTCATCCAATATATTTTCTATCTCCTTTTGCACTTCTTTTGTCTTACTCCTTATTATGCTGGCAGTGGCAGAATTTCCACTTAAAAACCAACTTGGATCGTCAAACGATTCTTGTAGAGCGGATACGGCGAGAAGCACCCATTCTTCTCCCAGATAGGCTGAAGATATGAGAATTCGCTGTATCTTCTTTAAACGAGCTCCTTCCATGAGCTCAGGCCATGATAATAGCGCTTTTCTTTCTATGTCCATGCAGGGCTTAATTTTGCATTTTCCATAGAATCCTGATGCCACTACCCAAGAGAGCATGTCGTTATCCTCACTCATCTGTAAAGCAATGAAATATGTTAGCAGGCTAGTAGATATGCCTCCTATATCTGCATTTATTCTAGTGATTTTCTCTTTATAATTTGAAAGATATCGAGAGCCATGGTCAATGATAATAGTGCTCTTATAAAATTCAGTAGAAACCTGCAGCGGACCTTTTCCATGAGGTGGCAGACCTAAAAAGACAATCGAGTCACATTTTCCAACACAGGATTCTATCGCATCTAATAAATTCTCCGGAGTTGAAACTATAAAATTAGGCTCTAATCCCTTTTGCGAGGATATTTCAGCTATTATCACAGCAGAGGCTATCCCATCAGGATTTGGCGGGAAGATTACTCCTATTCTACTTACTCCAGATATTCCAGATTCAAATAATCGGTATGCTTCTATAGCCCAAGAATCAAAATCAAGATCCATGTTTCCTTCCTCTCCTCAGCCTAATTACAAGAAGGAATGCTGAGGCTATACCAGCTCCAATGAGAAAATATATGAAGCTACTCATAATCTGATCCAGAGAGGAGAATGCATGTTCCTCCATAGAGGAGATTTCATCCTCTACATTAGATAGCATTTCGCTAGCTTTAGCATAGTATCCCTTGTTTATCAGGATTTCAATTTCTTCCAAGGTTCTTCCTATTGAATCGAGCCTTTTCTTCTCATCAGGGCTCAACCCACCAGATGTCTCCTTCAAGGTCTTGTATCTTCTCAGTAAGTCAGCTAACTTGGACCTAAGGCTTTTCTCTAAGTATCTCATATTGTTTTCACCTAGAACTTTTATCGTGACGGTATTAGAGGGCACCAGTAGGCTCCTATTAACTATTATATACGTGGGTATGGCATATTCGCCACCCTCCTTAAATGTCCCAATAATCCTAACCCTACCTGGAGCATCACTCTCAACACTATTCCTTTTAATTCTACCGTTCGCCTCTATAATGGCCATTTCTTTTGGAAACTCTACAGTAAGGTTTCCAGATATATCCTCAACTCTAACGTCAATGGTAACTTTTTCGCCAGGTCTTATCTCGGACTTTGATATATCAACAAAGGCTCTTCCTGAAACACCCCCTATAGGTACTTTAACTTCCTTACTATAAAGTCTCTGGAAATTCTCCCCCCTTATCTTGTAGTAAAATAGAACAGATATCTTAGCTGGGCCTATGCTCTTGGCTTTGAATAGAAAAACCATTTTCTTAGTGCTTCCTTCAGGTACATCTTTAAGAAGCTTAGATGTCTCTGAAATTGGCTCTAAATTGCTGCTAACATTGGTACTTACCAGAATTTCACTTAAGGGAACTATATTAGTTATCATAACCTTAAGTTGAACATTATCGCCGGCATTAGGGGTACCAGGAGAAACTGTAAGTAAAGTATTCATAGGATCCCTTCCTGTTGATATAATAGAGACCTTTCCTAAGTATAATGTACTTATATGTCCAGTTTGATTCCTTAAATTCAATGAAAGCACGGCTTCATAATCTCCTATGGGAAGATTCAGAGGCAAGATGATCCTCTGAGAACTATTTCCTTGCAAATTTATGGAGAGAGGAAATCTAAGCGAGATAATCTCCCCCTTCCTGGTTGTAAGGTTCATTTGGGCATCAATGAGCGATATAGACTCTCTTGCAAAATTCGCAACTGATATGTGTAAATTGCCTTTACCTCCAATCAGGAAAACCTGAGTTCTATTGAGCAGCTTAGCTTCATATGATCTAAGGATTTCTAGAGGTCTTTTCAAACCATAAATTCCGTTCTCCGAACGTACCGTAAGATAAGCTTCCTCTTTCTTGTCTACAGAAATTAGGGGAAGAGGTAGCATTAGACGATATGGTACTTCTAATCCTCTTAGTACAACTGCTTTTCCTCCAGGAACGTATAAGATTGCATTAGTTATATTTTTAGGCAGAGATACTGTTATAGGGATAGTTGAGCCACCAATGCCCTCACTTGGCAGGTTCAGTCTAATATTCATCTTAAAATTGGTATCTAAAGTATAGATTGTTTTTCCAATAGTGCATGTTTCACACTTCTCAGGCGATACTACAAAATATGAGAGATGCTTTAATCTAGTTTCTTGTGTGAGGAAAGTACTGGAATTATATTTGTAGAAACAAAAGAACTCTTTTATGGGTAATTCATTAACTTGCTTGGCAGCCAATAAATGACGACTTCTAGCATCTAGCTCTATCATTCCATTTGATATAGATATATGGATCCATCTATATGTTTTATTCTTGCTTATATTAGATGATATATCACTACTTGAAGCTCGTAAGATCCTATAGAAAGGAACCGCCGTACCATTTTTATATATTATGACTGTCGATAAGTTTCCATGTCCTGTCCAGTTTAAATGAAAGATCCAACCCTCAAATCCATCATACCAGAGGCCAAGCATTTTCTTACCCTCTACTAAAGCTTGAGCTTCCTCGCCAACTTTTGCTTCTAGTAGCTCTATTGAAGGGAGAGTACTAGATGTAATGGAGACCTCTAATATTTTTTCTTGGAAAACTTTAACTAAGAATGGACCTACTAGCCCATACTCTGTTAGATTCGAAGCAGATCTGAGGATAGTAGTATTTCCTTGGCTAGCAGGTTTGTATATGGGAGAGGATTTCCTAAGAACAAATGTCACATTGTTTCCGTTTATTAATACTGCGTTAAATGTAGAATTATGATCTATTAGATCGAATAATCCATTCCCATTTATCTTGGCTAATATATGTAACTCATATACATCTGCCTCTACGCTCTTTAAATGAATGGAACTATTAGTATTAGGAACTAATATGTCACCGTAGTATTTAGCGCAGCCTATAGGCTGCGCTAAAATCCTTGGCATGCTTGCAAATAGCACTAGTAACACTGTTATTATCACTAGAGTTCTTTTTTCCACATTCTCAAACCTCCTATAGTAAGAGCCTATTTTATGTTTGAACGACTACTAACGAATTTTTATCATAAATTTTAAGGCAATATTTTCTCAGGATCTCTAGGAAATAGCGTAGCTTCTTTGATATTATTGAGATCAAGCAGCTTCATAGCTAATCTCTCTATTCCTATAGCAAATCCTCCATGGGGAGGGGCCCCATATGCGAAAAATTTAGTGAACCATTCTAAGCTCTTAGGATCTAGACCTTTCTCTATAATTTGGGAGATAAGTACATCATACCTATGTTCTCTCTGGCCACCGGAGCTAAGCTCCAATCCCTTATATAGTAAATCTACGCTTCTGGCCCACATACCGCCCTCTTTCATGACATAGAAAGGCTTTACCTTGAAAGGAAATCTATTTACAAAGAAGAAATTAGCATGATAGTCCTGCTTAATGTACTCCCAAAGAAGTTTCTCTGATTCTGTGTCATAATCATCTCCATACCTTATTTCTTTTCCCATTTCCTCCAATATATCATATACTTGTGGAAATCTTAGCTCAGGAAAAGGTGTTTCAGGCAAACTCATCTCGATATTTAGAATTCTCAGTTCCTTCTTCCTTTCCTCTATAACCCTCCTCATTCCAGCTTTAATGAGCTCTTCTTCTACTCTCATAGTATCCTGCTCATTCTCTATGAAAGCCATTTCTACAGCCATTGACCTAAATTCGCTTAAATGCCTAGGAGTATGACTGAGCTCCGCCCTCCAATTAACTCCTAAGTCATATATTCTCTCAAATCCTCCTAATATTGTTAGCTGCCTGTGAAGCTGTGGATCTTGCCTCAAATAGGCATTTCTATTGAAGTATTGTACCTTAAATACCTCTGCTCCGCTTTCACTAGCGGCTCCTATTATAGCAGGGGTAAATACTCTCATAAAACCGTTATTTCTAAGCCAATCTTCCATTCCATTGATAAGAGAAAATTCTATCTTAAATATAGCCTGAATTTCCGGTCTTCTAAGATCTAAAGGCCTATTATCTAGTCTAGTGGGGAGTAAAGCAGGAACTTTCCAATTGGGATCTAGAGGGAGCTTAGACTGAGAAACTGAGTGAATTTTAATGATTCTAGGTAATATCTCTCTATCAACGGACTTAGCTCTTTTTTCTTTTAATTCTCTGCCTGTAGCTTCTATAACTGACTCCTGAGTAAGACCTTCTGTAATATCAAAGAGGTTATCTGGTGTAACGCCTCTTTTAAGGGTCAATTGCACTTTTTCATTCCAATTCCTTATAACTATGAATCTAACCTTCCCCAAATCCCTTATTTCACTGACCCAGCCATGGACCTTTACTCCACTTTCTTTATCCATATGAACACCTTTTTGCCATTTACCTCCCATTCTTTGCCAAAAGAGTTACTAGGTACATCCTCATCACTTTCTACGACTTTTATGGAATTAGCATCTGAATCCCATAGAATATCGTCATAAAACAGTTTAACAGCATCACCAATTTCATCATCCCCCCTAATGTAGATCTCTATTCTTTCCACTCCTATAGTTAGGCTCAATTCTTTCCTCATTGACTGTATTCTTCTAGTAATTTCTCTAGATAGTCCTGCCAGAATCTCCTCCTTACCCATTTCTAGGTTTAAGAATATCTTTCCTGAGCTGAAGCTTACTTCCGACCATTTCCCGTCGACAGGTTGTTCGCCAACCTTCACCTCCCTAACATTGGCTTCAACTAGCAATATATCCTTTAGAAGATCAACTGCTTTTATCACCATAGGATCATTAGATGCTACTACCATCTCTTTCAGGGGCTGTCTCCTCTTAATCCTCGCGTTAGACCTAGCGAATCCAGAGGCGCTGACAATTTCTCTAACATATTCCATTATATCTTCTAGCTCCTCATCTATTAGCTCAAGTCTGGGAGGTCTTAATAGTATGAAGTTTAAGCTTTCAGGATCTTCTTCTTGTCTAAAAGATTCTTGATATATCTTCTCTGCAATCAATGGGGTAAACACGAATAGATAGGGTAACGTCTCCTTCAGCACATGATAGAGCACTCTAGACCATTTATCGGAGATAGCTTTATCCTTAGATCTTAACTTCTTTCGAGCTACTCTAAGATATAAATGACTTATATCATCCATTAAGAAGTCTAAGATTTCATTACTAGCCATATGTATGTAATATTCATTCATGTATTCTCTTACTGTCTTTTCCATGGAGTTAAGTCTAGAAAGTAGCCATCTGTTGATGGGATCTAGCTCAGTTGAAGGTGGAAGATCGCATATCTCTCTATCTCTGAGATATGTAGTTGCAAATACATAGATATTCCATATTACCAATAATTTTCTTTGGATTTCATCTAGGCCCCTCCATGAGAACCTTAAATCCTGCCATGGAACCTTAGTGAGTACGAAGAACCTGAAAGCATCTCTTGATGCCTTTTTAATTATATCAGGAGGAGGCACATAGTTTCCTAATCTTTTATGCATCTCTCTTCCTTTCTCATCTAGCATAAATCCATGCATTAGAACTGATTTATAGGGCACGCTATTGAATAGGAGTGTTCCCATCCTGAGAAGTGAGAAGAACCATCCTCTCACTTGATCATGACCTTCCGTTATGAAATCTACTGGAAATATATTCTTGAATATCTCTTCATTTTTATATGGATAGCCTAAACTCGCGAAGAATGATATACCTGAATCATACCAAACATCCATTATATCAGATATTCTCCTCATAGTCCCTCCGCACTTAGGGCACTTCCAAGTAACTTTATCCACCCAAGGTCTGTGAAGATTCTCTAAATGGACACCAGACCTCTCTTCCAGCTCCTTGGCTGATCCTATCACCTCTATATTTCCACACTTATCGCATTTCCATATAGGTAAGGGAATGCCCCAATATCTCTGCCTAGATATTATCCAATCCTCCAATCCAAGGAGCCAATCCCTAAATCTTCTCTCTCCTCCCCACTTAGGGATCCACTTAGCTTTCTCACTTTCCTCCATTAACTTCTCTCTCAAATCTGTTAGTCTGACGAACCACTGAGTTGTAGTTCTTATTATTAAAGGAGTATCACACCTCCAGCAAACTGGATATTTATGTATGATTGTCCCTTGATGGAAGAGAACTCCTCTTTCTTTTAAGTCCTCTATTATTATAGCATTGGCCTTTCTTACCTGTAAGCCCTCATATTTTCCGGCTTCCTTAGTGAATCTACCTCTTTCATCAACCGGACTAACTACTGGAAGGCTATACTTCATTCCAACTTCAAAGTCTTCCTTTCCATGACCTGGAGCGCTATGTACGCATCCACTTCCTTCCTTCATCGTGACAAACTTTTCACTGAGTACAACTCTGTGGACATCTTTCAGCTCCTTCTGAACGTCTACTAGATCTTCTAATGGATGCTTATACTTCAGTCCTTCGAGCTCTCTCCCCTTAGACTCTTTTAATACCTCGTAATTCTCAATGCCAGCTTCCTTCATGACCTTTTCGAGTCTGGCCTTCGCAAGTATTAGTATATCTTTTCTCACCTTCACCTTAACGTATGTCTCCTCAGGGTGAACCATAACAGCTACGTTGCCAGGTAAAGTCCATGGAGTTGTTGTCCATATAAGGAGATATTCTCCTTCCTTTCCTAAGACCTTAAACTTGACGTAAATAGAAGGATCCATGATATCTTTGTAATTCTCACTAACTTCATAGTCAGAAAGAACTGTTTCACACCTAGGGCACCAATGGACAGGTCTAGCTCCTTGATACAATCTATTGCTTTCCCAGATTTTCTTTATGCCCCACCATGCGCTTTCCATATAATCTTTCTCATAAGTCCTATATGGATTATCCCAGTCCATTGATATAGCGAATTCTTTGAAATGATTGGCCATGGATCTAAGGTTATTAGTGGCAAGCTCCCTGCACTTTTCAACAAATTTGCCTATACCATACTCTTCTATATTCTTTTTAGATGAAAATCCTAGAGATTTCTCGGTCATTACCTCTATGGGAAGTCCATGGGTATCCCATCCAGGCTTATCTAGCACATCAAAGCCCTCTCCTCTCTTGAATCTTAGGACTGTATCCTTTAGTATTTTATTCCAAACGGTTCCTGGATGAGGCATATCTGAAGATGGGTAGGGAGGTCCATCTAAGAAATGGAACTGTTTTTCACCCCTCCTGAGTTCCCTTAACTTCTTATAAATTCTATTTTCTTCCCAGAAGTTTAGGATTTCAGACTCATACTCCTTAGGATTGAAATTTCTAGTTAGTTGCCTAACTCTACTCATTCTAAGGGCCACCTCATGACCACGCGTTCACACCTATGAGTACCTTCAAGTTTATAAATGAAATCAGATATCCGCTGGTGAGGGGCGAGCGGCCATAGCGACCAGGAACACACCCGGATCCATTCCGAACCCGGAAGTTAAGCTTGGTCGCGTTTTGTGGAGTACTGAGCTCCGTAAGGGCTCGGGAAACACGGAAGCTGCTAAGCCCCCTTACAAGCATCTAAGAGATCATCGGCACCAACTCTTCTTGCTACTTTTAGGAACTTGTCCCACCTACTCTTAGTTTTCGGTTTTTTAGGAACAAAGGGACATGTTACATCATAAACTATTGAAATGTCATATGTGCCTATTTTCTTGGCCATTTTTACAATATCATCCTTATCCATCCCTATTAATGGCCTAAGCACCGGCTTCTCCAAACAGTGAGTTTCGACCTCCAAGTTCTCTAGGGTTTGAGATGCTACTTGACCTAGAGAATCCCCTGTAACTATTGCACTCGCTCCAAGCTGATTAGCTATTTTATTAGCTAAAACAAGCATCCTTCTCTTACATAGTAAGCAAATCCATTCTCTAGCTCCCCTTTCTAGATATTTCCTTAAAGCAGTGGCATGCTTTACTACAATTGGTTTGAAATTAGCTCCATAGGAAAATTTCTTTAGTACGGATACCAATCTCATGAAGCCCTCCTCCTCTTCATCCGTCTTCTTAAAATGAACGGGGATCACTTGGGCTCCTCGCCTCATAATTAACCATGCTGCTACAGGGCTATCTATGCCGCTAGATATGAGCGCTAAAACTTGACCTTGCGTACCAACCGGAAGGCCTCCATATCCACTTATCTTCTCGTCGGTCACATAGGCCTTCTTTCCAATCAACTCAATGAAAATTTCTTGGTTAGGGTTTGTGAGGTCCACAGGTCTACCTATCTGCTCCTTAATTACCGAACCAACAAGCCTAGCGGTCTCTATTGATGTCAAAGGAAAATTCTTTGTGATTCTCCGCACCCTAACAGCGAAACTTCCTCGTTCCTTTGCAGCTATTGATAGTGAAGCTTTTTTTAGTTCCTCAATATCCGCTTCGGTTTCCAATGTAGGACTATAAGACTTAACTCCAAATACTAATTTAGTCACTTCCCTTACTTTAGGGTCCGATGTATAAACAACGATCCTACTAGCTCTTTTCAATACTTGTATGAAGTTGACTCCTTCGCTCCTATAAGCCTTCTCTAAATTCTTAATTAGCCTCTTCTCCATCTCTCTCCTAACTTGAGAGCTCTTAAGTCCTATCTCAGAATATCTAACTATCAATGAATTAAAATTTTCCACAAATCTCACCGGGCAACCTTATAGCTCTCACCAAAAACAATATCGTTGAGTGAAATGTCGGGGATTTATTATCATCTCGAAGATTTAGATGAAGCTATTGAGATATGGTTTAGCGGTGGGGCTAGTAGAAAGATGAGATATAAACCGTACTTCTACACATTCCCTGATGAGGAAAATAAAGTTTCTGGATTTATAGATAAAGAAAGGGTTCGGGTAAAGGTACTTGGTGTGGATAAAGAGCTAGTAAAGTTCAGCTTTTTGGATGATAAATCGAGAAAGAAGGCAGCTAAGAAAGTAAAGAGGCCCTTTAATCTGGAAATATCTCCATGGTTTCAGCTAATTATAGATAAAGGATTAGTACCTTTCAGTGAATTAGATGAGGATCTAAAGCCAGTAGGGCCGCTGAGAGGCCAGGAAGAGATAAAGAAGCTCTTCTTCTCAGGGCTCATATACAGTGAGGACGGCTTCCCATTGGAAGGAAAAAGCCCAGTAGTAGCTATAGCTTATGCAATAGAGGATGGTCCGATAGAGATAATATCAACTAAAGATGGGGATGATAAAAAGATCATCGAAGAGTTCGTCTCATTAATCAAAAAGGAAGATCCAGATGCCCTAGCTGGGTACGGTCACGATGTTGATGAACTCAAGCATTTAAAGGCGAGGTCTCAATATCATGGAATTAAATTGGCTATAGGAAGGGATGGATCTGAGCCTAATGAGACGGGAAGGTTCTTTAGAGGAACTATCTTAGTGGAGAATAGAATAAAAGGGAGAGCCAACTTAGATATGTTCCCCATTGCTTGGAGAGATTTTCCTCAATTACCAGAAAGAACGTGGTATGAGCTGGCCGATAAGATAGGGGTAAGGAGACCAAAAGCTCTCATGAAATTCAGAATTGCAGAGGTCTGGAAATCTGATGAAGACAGAGCACTGGCTTATCTAAAGGGGAAGCTTTCTACGATTAGAGAAATATATGGGAAGATTATGGGTCACCAAGTAGAGCTATCTAAACTTACTTTGAGGCCCATTCATAGACTCATAAGAACTCCGGTTGGTGAAATTGTGGAATCATATATACTTAAGGAGGCTAAGAAGGTGGGGTGGGTTTTCTCTGCTAAGGAACCACATAAGGAGAGCGGCTATGTCGGAGGGTATGTTTGGTTGAGATCTCCAGGACTATACGAGGAGATGGGCTATTGGGATTTTGCAAGCATGTATCCATCCATAATGGCGTATCATAACATAAGCTTTGAGACGGTTAATCCTCCTCCTAGACTCTGTGATAGTGCTGAGAAGATAGAGGTGGAAGGGGTCTCAGCTGAGGTATGTCAAAACATTAGGGGTCTAATTCCGGTGCTAGTCACGAAATTAATGAAGGAAAGATCTAAAATAAAAAATCAAATGAAGAATTTATCAGCGGACAGTCCAGAATACAAGAGGCTTGATTCAATTCAAAGAGCTGTTAAGGTAGTCACTAATGCGATGTATGGGTATATGGGCTGGGCTAATGCTCTTCTAATGAATCTAGATGCAGCGAGATTGACTTCGGCTTTAGGGAGATATTACATTAAGAGGGTAAAGAAATATGCAGAGGGAAAAGGCCTAACAACGATATACATAGATACAGATGGCATCCAACTAATAGGAGGAAATCCAGAGGTTTATACATCGCTTCTCGAGGAGATAAATGAGAAATTACCAATAAGACTTGAGTTAGAATATATTGCGGAGAAGGGCCTCTATCTTGCGAAGAAGAAGTACGCTCATCTAGTTAATGGTAAATTAGTGGCTAAGGGGTTCGAGTTCGTTAGAAGAGACTATCCTAGCATAATCAAAGAAGCCCAGAAAAAAGTAGTAGAGATGGCTCTAAATGGCAAAAGCTTAGAGGAGATAAAGAAGGAGATCAATAGTTTCAGAAATAAAATAGTAAATAAGCAGATAGAAAAAGAGGATCTTATAATAATGGAGACTATGGGGAAGGAGCTCGAGAGATTCGAGAGGAAAACAAAGGGATTCTATGCTGCTACATGGCTCTCGGATAAGAAAGGCATAGAGGTACATAGAGGTCAGGTACTCAGAATACTCATAATAAAGGGGCTAGGAAATGTTAATGAGAGAGCAAGACCTGCTGCTTTCTTCGATATAGATAATTTGGATTTAGGATATTACATTAGGCTATTCGATCAAGTTATGGAAAGGACTATATCATCGCTAAAGAAGGTAGGAATATCAGAGAAGGAAGTAAAGGGGCTTGAAGAGTGGTTCTAACCCCTAAACCTTTAAGAATTTGAGAGGTAACTTAGAAGATTTCTTTTTTCTGTAAGGTCTATTTAGAGGGACGGCTACACGCCTTTCCTCCTCAGCTCTCGGTTTCACAATACCCAGATATACTGCGCAGCTTATACAGTAATATCTAGTCTCAAGCCTCTTTGATATGTACGCCCCCTGCCTCTCTAGGTCCTTACCTAAACTTCCGCCTACAGGAGAGACCCATCTAGTTACTTTCACTGCTTTATCGGCGGGTATCGCTCTTCCACACTGATAGCATTGAACTATCCTCTCATGACCAGAACCACCTAGCTTCCTACCTCTGTTCTTTCTTTTTTTTGGCATATATTTCCCCGGATGGTCTAACATATGGGCGAAAATAAAGGTTTGCTTTGATAGTCTGGGGTCATCTAAACCTAAAGGCCGCTGAAAATCTCAAAATATACTACGATATAATAATGAATTGAAGGAAATTAATATGATCTACCTATCCAAGCTTTATGTTTTGCTTTTCTACCACAGATAATACACTTCTCTCCTGAATCAACGAGGGTATTCTCCTCATATCCAAGTATGCTGTAACCAACTTTCTCCTCAACTTCATGGCCGCATTCATCCAGCCCGCACCAAGCAAAGGATATCATCTTATCTCCGATATTCTTCTTTATCCCTTCTATACTAGTAACATGAACAGTCCTCTTGTTAAAGTAATCCTCAGCCTGAGATCTCATGCTGTCTTCTATATCCCTGAAAATGCTACTGAGAGATTCTACGATGTCATCGGCTGAAATCTTTACTCTTTCCATGGAATCTCTCCTAGAAATTGTCAGCGTCCTCTCTTTATATTCCTTCTTTCCTATTTCTATCCTAATAGGTACACCTTTCATTTCCCACTTATAGAACTTGTATCCAGGTCTGTCCTCACTATCATCTAGAAATACTCTAAACTCTTTAGATAAGGTATCCGATACCTCCCTACAGTACTCATTTATCTTCTCTTCATACCCCTTAGATACTATTGGTATGATGACTATTTGAATTGGAGCTAGCTTAGGTGGTAGCTTTAATCCCCTATTATCTCCATGTATTGATACTAGAGCTGCAAGAGACCTCTCAGAGATGCCAAAGGAAGTCGTATTAACATGCTTCTTCTCTCCATTCTTATCCATGTATTCGAGACTATATGCCTTAGCAAATAGATCTCCAAAGTTTATCACACTACCTAGCTCTAATGCCTTGCCATCGGGCATTATAGTTAAGATATCATAATTATACTTAGCTCCTGGAAAAGTATCCCAAGGAGTTGTTTTAACTATGACATAAGGAACCAGCAACTCATCGTAGAACTTTTTATATATTCTAATACCCAGTTCAACCTGCTTGACTGCATCTTCATAGGTAGCATGGAATGTATGACCCTCTTTGAAGAATGCAATTTCCCTAACCCTAAGCATAGGTCTTGTTGCCTTTGTCTCATACCTGTATACAGGTACTATCTGATAGATCCTGAGCGGTAGATCCTTATAACTCGTTATCCATCTATTTAATACCTCATACATTATAGCCTCGCTAGTAGGTCTCAAAGCCAACTTCTCTTCTATATTTTGCCTTCCTAGCTTAGTGATCCAGTATATAGAGTCCTCAAAACCTTTTATAAACTTAAATTCTCTTCCTAACACCCTTTCCGGGACTACACCAGGGAAGTAGACTCTTTTATGTCCAGTATCCCTCATTAGTCGCTCCATTATATCCATTACATTTTCTATTAGTTCATATCCGAAAGGTAGCCATATATACATACCCTTTATAGGATACTTCTCATCTAAGATCTCAGCTTTGAAGAGAACTTCATCGAACCAACGGGAGAAGTTTTCTTCTTTAGGCGTAAGTTCGAAGGCTTCTCTTCCCGACATAATACTCCCTCACTGGAAAGGTCCCAACTTTCCCTGATTAGTCCTATCTAAAAACTATGCCTATTGACTTCAGAAGATCAATCCTTTCAAGAGATCTTAAAAAGTTAAATCTAGCTCCAGGAATGGCCTCTTCTAGCTTTAAAATCATACTTAAATATCGGTTTTTTGATATATAATCTAGTATATCTTCTACATTATCAATCTTATTGGTTAGGAGAGCCCATGCTTCCTCAATGGGAATTCCAACAAATGGTATAATAGTCCTATCAATCTCTCTCATAGCTAAGAATACTCTTCCCTTTGCAATAAAAATGCTAGGAGATCCTTGAAAGATGAACTTAAGGAAAAGGGCTACGACATCATCTAGAACAAGAGGGATTACCAGTTTTTTCCCTTTATGGGACTCTTCGACTGTTTCATAAAGAGAATTCCATAGACCTTCGGACGTCTCTACATCTACATATGTGGATTCTACTGTAACAGGAAATTCAGATTCCATTTCCTGAAAAAGCTCCCATAGAACACTATCATAAGGAAGCCCCGTTCTAATATATAAGAGCCTATCTCTCCTTGTTAATAAGCCATATTTGCTGACAGATCTTCTCATTCTTGATAGAAGAGAATTTCTCAAACAATTACGACATAAAGCTTCTCCTGAATATTTTCTAACTAAAATTACCTCCTTAGAGCCGCATCTGCTGCACCTGAGTTCCTTTTTATTATCCTCTTCACTTATCATACGATTGATCTCTACCTTGCTTGATATAAAACCAGAGGTTAAGGTCTTCTATAGCCTAAAAGATGGAAAATACTGACTAAAAAGAGAGATAGAGCAAAATTTATCCTTAAGGTTCTAGAAGAAATTAGCATAACTGCCTATGTATGTATATGGTAGCGTGGCAAGAGGGGGAGGTTCATCAAAGGACGATATATATGATAGTTATGGAGTCTACGCTACCTCTTTCTCTTTTCGAGAAAACTCTATCTAAACACTTAGATAATCCTATTTTTCGAGGGATAATTTAAGCTACCTTACATAGCACCAAAAAATACTATACTAGCATACATTTCGATAAGGTGACAGTATCCTCTCCTGCTGGTAAATTAAGGGAGAAAAAAGGAAGAGTTCTATAAATTCAGCGATAAAGTAAGCCTAGATGAGCTTATAACTAATATTAGAGTTCTAAGAGTAAATAAGAAAGTAAGGTTAATGGTACCTAACAAAAAAGGTCACCTAGAATATCTAATTAGGGAATATAAGGAGATCATAGCTAAGGTACTGGAGTGCTAAGAAGGAGCTGATAGAGGAAAGGGTGAAAGTACCGATCAAGAGGCGCACTATGGAATGGCGGAGCTTTTCTAGGCTATTACCTTACGCTTAGAGAAATCTTTGAAGAAACCGCATTAAGGCATAGGAGGTTAAAAGTTTAGAAAGAGATTAAGTAAGAATTCTCTTTAATCAGATACTTGAAACCTAAGCCTAGCAGCAATACCTCCTAGTGAAGCTAGTTTTTCCCCAGGTTCGCTCTCCGTGTCTATTATATGAAACTTAGCTCTAATCCTCTCGCATTTCTCCAGAAGTCGGAGAGTTTCCTCCCTAGTTTTTGGATTAAAGAGGAGAGAACTAACTACCAAGACCTCCTCTACAGCACCATATCCTACAGCCTTTCTCACCTCACCAAATCCATAAGTGACTAACCTAGAATTTTTAGCTAGCAACTCAAAAATTTTCTCTACGGATTCCATGTCATGAGATAAAGTAAACTCTTTCGTCACTTTCTCCACATCTCCTCTTTTTATCATTTCCAATATACCAGAAAATGTTGAACTGCTTGCTCTTCCCAGTCGCATCTTCTC
The DNA here is from genome assembly GCA_015522685.1 of Thermoproteota archaeon. Taxonomy (GTDB): domain Archaea; phylum Korarchaeota; class Korarchaeia; order Korarchaeales; family Korarchaeaceae; genus Korarchaeum. The sequence goes on from WALU01000032.1 coordinate 38,512, forward strand.
TGAGATCTTGGGCTTTTTTTCTCTAATATAAGAGAGAAACTTATCTTTAATGTATCCAGGTCCTCCAATTATTATAGCCTCAGGATTAATCCTAGAGTTTAATTCATCGACTAAGTTAGATAGATCATTATAATATCTTCTTTCAGAATCCTCCCTCCTCCTCACGTCATCTCTCTTGGGTGGAAGATTGGATCTAACATAAGCAATTTCTTTCGCTCTGTAAGCGTCCAATTTCGCTACTGTAGCACCTTCATCATCCATCGCTACTAGGAGGATACTCCCTTTTTTTGAGTATTCCCTAGCTCTCTTCAGGATATCTAGATGAAGTTTGTTCCAATTTCTCTTCTCAATTTTTATTATTGAGCCCTCCATGACGTTGAGAGTATGATGCTGGCCTTGAATTCCAAATCTATCTGGTCCTATTCTTACAATACCGGTCACTCTGAGCCTCTCAGAATACTGATCTATCTTTATCTTCTCTACCTCCAGTGTTAAGGTCATTGTAATTCTCTCTCCACTATCAGCCCTAATGCCTTCTTGCTTGATCCTTCGAGTAGTTCTCATTGTTACTAGGTCTCCAGGCTCCAAAATAGATAGAAGCCAATATAGATCATCTAAATTACCTACCTTAAGCTTAATAAATCCCTTTTTCAGATTTTGCTCCAAAATCTTCAACAGGAGCACCTACTGAACAGTATAGATCGCTATTCCAGTGGGCCTTCTAACTATATTCTTAGCGAGACCTCCAACTATCGCCCTTACCCCGACCTCATAGGACTTATCCACAATCCTTTGCGTTATTATCCTATCATAAACTATATATCTAACTTCCTTTAGGCTATTAAGCTCATCAAGTAAATCACCTACTAAGATTTCCTTAATTATGTGGAGATTGTCATCAATCAAAAGCACCTTATCCGTACCTTTAATCTTGGAGTAGTGCTCCCTAAACATCTCTGGTATTCTAGCGAGTCTCTCATCTCCCTCTGCTATCTTCTTTTGGGTGGTAATGACCGGTGCCTCTTCTTTAGGAGGAGAGATTCCTAATTCTCTTCTAACATCATCTACTGGAACGGCTGAGGATAGTGTTCTCCTTACCTCCTTAGCTGTCATTTCTTCTACAACCTTACCCTCAGGAGCTCTAGCTACGTAATCTATATCTGTTTGTTCGAGTAGTGTCCTCAAAACCATTTCTCCGCCTCTATCCCCATCAACGAAAGCAATTGCTTCCTTCTCTGAGATGAGCTTAATTAAAGATTTAGGAACTTTTTCTACCGCTCCTCCCATGGCTATGACGTTATCGTACCCATACTTTAGGAGGTTCATTACATCCGCTCTTCCCTCGACGACTATTATCTCTTCAGCATCCTCTACTCCTCTTGCAGCAGGCAGTTCCTCACCTCCATAGAGTATAAAATTAGACTTGGCGCTTTCTCTTTGGACAAATTCTATTAACTTTCTAAAGTTATCCTCCCTCTCTACGGACCATTTCCTTAAAATTTCAGCAGCTCTCTTTGCCACATCATTTCTCCTTTCTTCCCTATCATCTAATATCCTCATAAGTCTGAATTTAGCTGGATAAGGACCAACCTTATCTACTGTCTCCATAGCTGCCGCTAATAATGCTGTTCTAACTTTATCAAGACCTGAATAAAGTTCTACAATTCCTCTTGATCTATCACCTTCTCTCCTCATCCTAATGTTTATTCTCCCGATTTTACCCGTTCTCTGGAGTTCCTTAAGCTCTAATTCTGGACCTAAGAGCCCTTCTAGCTGACCGAAGATGGCACCTATTACATCGCTTGTTTCGACTATACCATTAACTAGAACCTCCAATTTGGCTATATATTTATGATGAAAACTATCCTTTCTCAAATTATCAGCCAAATTAATCATCCTCCCATTAGATAATGTCCACCTGCCAACTAATCCCCACAGGTCATCGATCAGCCCACGCTTTCCTCCCTACCTGCGGGGTCATTCGGTGACAGGTGGCCATTATACGACACTTGCCGCAAATATAATCTCTTCGGTTCATCCATGTCATCCTCAAAGTCCCTCTAATTAGCTAATTAGAGGAAAAGAGTTCACTAGCTGTTCTCTAGAGAATGAACTAGCCAGTTTCTAGCTTACTGCTTATGTATCTAAAGATTTAAAATAGGAAGCTATCTTGCTACATAGATCTACAATGGGAACTGTCAGAGAGAAGATAATAAAGAGAACGGCCTATAAGCTAGTGAAAAGTTATCCTGATCTATGGACTGAAGATTTCGAATATAATAAGGGAGTGCTGTCTCAAATAGCTGAAATAAAATCAAAGGTATATAGAAACAGAATAGCTGGATATATAACACGGCTGAAGGTGCGAGAAAGAGAAGGGACCTTAGTATGAACTCTCTAGTGCTTTTTAAATTCTATTTCAATAAATTTCGATCTTTTCAATACTACTATTTTTAGAAGTTTATCGCTATATTGAACAGGTAAAAATGAGGAGGGTCCTAGTCGAAGACCTAGAAGCGATCATCAGATCAAGAGAGGCTAAAGTTTCCGTCGTCGGGCAAGGATATATAGGGTTACCGACATCCCTACTTATAGCAAAAGCGGGTTTTTCGGTGTATGGTTACGATATTAATCAGAGCTTGGTAAGGAATCTCTCAATTGGGAAAACTAAACTTACTAAGGAGAGAGGGATAAAGAATCTAATCAGTGAGCTAAAAGGCAAAAATTACATACCAACAAGTAACCTCGAAGATCTTCTTGGATCGGATGTTGTAATAATAGCGGTCCCAACTCCTAAAAGTAGAGAAAGACCTGACATAAGCATGGTATTGGAGGCTTTAAAAAGTGCTTTAGAATCTATAAGAGCTGGCGGACTTATAATAATAGAGAGTACCCTTCCACCTAGGACATTTTACGATGTAGTAATCTCTAGAGTAGAGGAACATGGTTTCAGAGTAGGCCGAGATATTTTCCTAGCCTACTGCCCGGAAAGAGCGCTTCCAGGGAATCTCCTTCACGAGCTAGTTAATAATTTCAGAGTAATCGGCGCAGCTGATGAACGTTCAGGTCGGCTAGCTAGACTCCTCTATAGCTCATTTGTTAAGGCAGATATAGAGATAGTCGATCCACTTACAGCTGAAATGGTTAAACTGGTTGAGAATTCTTATAGGGATGTGAATATAGCATTCGCTAATGAGGTAGTGAGAATATGCGAAGTCCTAGGTCTTGATGTAAGAGAAGTGAGGAGATTGGCTAATAAGCATCCAAGAGTTCACATGCTAGTTCCAGGGATAGGCGTTGGAGGAAGCTGCCTAACAAAAGATCCTCTATTTCTCTTCTGGATATCGAAGGAAAATGGTTATTCACCGGATTTGATAAAAAATGCTAGAGATCTAAACTCTGAAATGCCCTATCACTACGCTAGGATCCTAGATGACGTAATTAGGAGAATAACTGACAGAAGTACAGGTATTATAGCAGTTTTGGGAGCAACTTATAAAGGAGGTGTTCCTGATCCTAGAGAATCACCAGTAGAGCCCTTTGTTAAAGAACTTATAAAGAGAGGGCACACTGTAAAGGTCTATGATCCTCTAGTTAGATCTTCTTTCGGAGGTATCTATGTTTCGAACATGATGGAAGCCGTTAAGGATTCGGATGCTATAGCTTTTGTTACGGATCATAGTGAATTCAAGTTCATCGATCTAAATAAGCTAAGAAAATCTACTGATAAAAAGCAGGTTGTTCTTTTTGATGGAAGATTATTATTTGATCCATCTGAGGCAGAAAAAGCTGGATTTATTTACATATCCGTTGGCAGGTCTCTTAGAAGATTAGAGGAAAGAATGATAAAATTAAATCACCATTCATGATATATGATTAACTAAAAAGCTAGGAAATGATATTATCTTCATCCCTTTATACTTATTTTTCCCCTCTAATACTTTAGATATCATGGAATAGCATGCAGGTTCTTCTATCATAAAATAGTCTGCGTCTGAATCGCTTGCTATCTCCGATATCTTCTTAAACCACTCATCGAACTTCTCTGGTTCAGATTGATAGATGAGAGTTGCCCCACAATCACAGCAGATCCAATTAGGAGTATCGATCACAACAGCATTTTTTATTCTCTCTAATATTCTCCTTGCCGCACCATTTGAGTGGCACGATCTTATTAAAAAGATCTTGTTCTTTTTTCTCTTCATGCTCTTAGTTTTTATTTTATTTGACTCTAATGCCTCATCCACGAAGGATGAGAAATATTTCATCTCAAGATCTGGAAATAGACTGGCGCATAGAGAACAACCTGATACAACTACCTTAGGAGAGAGTTCTTTAATGAACTTTAATAGATTCTCCTTAGATTCCTCTGCACTATCTCTTTCTCCTATTACATATAAGAGTCCTCCACAGCATGGTTCGTTTGGGCCAGCGGGAGCGACATTTGGAGCTATCTTCTGCAGGATTTTGCTCATATTGATAGCTACATCCGGGGCTGTATGAACCCAACATCCAGCAAAGAAAAGAATATCTGCGTTTTTCTCCGGTTGGAAATCAGGAGGTAGCCAAACTCCCTTGGTTAGCCCCTCCCCTATAGGGCTTCCAGTTCTCCTTCTAGCATCTCTCATATCCACAGTTACCAAGGGCACATATCCTATATCTACCAGAGAAGACCGAGATTTTACTATAATATCAAATACATCAATTCCTACTGGACAAAGATCCATGCAAAGGCCACAATTAATACATGTAAATATGTATCCAAGGAATTCCTCTGTCAAATCTATCTTATTATTTCCTAGCATGGATATGAGCTTTATCCTCGCTCTGGCTCCCTCAGTTTCTTTAAAATCACTTACATGAAACATGGGACAGGAAATATTGCATGCTCCGCATCCTATACAACGGCTTAGTTCCTTCATTAAGCTACGGCTGAATTTAACCACCCACTTTCACCTCTCGATCAACTTTCCAGGGTTCATTATCCAGTTCGGATCGAGTGCCTCCTTAACACTGGAAAAGATAGATACAAATCCCTCATCCATATCAGAAGTTATCTTAGTAATGCCTGCTCCTATACCAAAACCTATAGAACCGCCTAAAGCTATAGTCCTATCTATCACATTAAATATAGCTTTCTCTGTTCTTTTAACCTCTTTCTCATCTGTTGGATCATAAAGAAAGATTGCCATTACCCATCCTAATAACGGGTTAAATACTGTAACTACAGGGAGTTTAAGTCTAGATCCAGTCCTATCTATCTCTTGAATGGCATCTCTAGTAAGATGAGTATGTACTAATAAGCTTATGACTCTCATAGCCGATTTTCTCCTTTTTGCAAGCTCGTAAATGCTTTTTCTTCTCTCCCATATACTATCTGCCTCTTCTGTGTCTATTTCCTCGAAAGGTATATCCATCTCCTTAAAGATGGACCTGAGCTTGGAACTCCATACATCGGCACATTCCTTTGTTCCAGATACTTCCAAAAAAGAGACAGCCTCGGCACCCTTCTCACCAATTAGCTCTTTATAGTTATGATATGCTTCAAAACCGGCTATGGATATGTTTGCTCTCTTAATGGCCGTTTGTATAGACACAGCATCGGATATATCGATCATCTCTATCTTATAGGCGATTCTGCTCTCCGGCCTCAAAGGAAGCCTTAAAAGAGCGGACGTAAATATTCCCAAAGTTCCCTCGGATCCTATAAGCAGGTTGAGTATATTCCTCTTGCTAGGGGGACCAGGTTGTTCTACTAAAAGAGTTTCTCCTGTAGGCAGGACTACCTCAACTCCCAAAACCATCGCTGCCGTCGTACCATACTTAACAGAAAGAGGAGATGCCGCATCCTCTGCTATAAGGCCCCCAACTGTAGAAAATCCCATACCATCTGGGTTTATTGGCATAAACCTATTGGATAAGACTTTGTTAAGGTCCAATAATCTTAGGCCAGCTTCTACCCTAACAAGCCCAGTATACTCATCTTTCTCAAGGATCTTGTTCATCATCTGCATATCTACTACTATACTACCTTCGATGGGAAGGGGACCTCCAACCAAAGAAGTACCTGAGCCTCTAGGTACTAAAGGCACGCCATATTTATTCGCCACTTCAATGATGAAGGATATATCCTCTAGCTCAACTGGTCGGACTACTGCTGAGGGGATGTATTGCATTCCAGATGCATCATAAGAATATGCTGATCTATCTAGATCCTCAATTAGAACATATCTTTCACCCAATTGAGAGGCAATTTCTTCTACAGCTTTAATAGCAGGTTCTTCAGCCATGTTTAACCCTAAGATCAGAATAGATCTAGAAAATGTAATAACTTTTCCTTGAGAGATTTTATGGTGAGCGGTGATGCTTAGGCTATTACTCGAGAATCTCCACGCTAAGTTAGGTGCGAAGTTTTTCAAATTCGCTGGATGGAACATGCCAATGAAGTACACAAATTCGCTGAAGGAGACCCTTGCTGTGCGAAATTATGCCGGGGTGTTTGATATATCTCATATGGGTCGATTCATCCTAGAGGGACCTAATGTAATAGAGTTCCTTCAGAGAGCAACGTCTAATAATATAAAAATTTCAAATGGTAAGACTAGATATACACTAACTCTGAACGAGAATGGTGGCATAAAAGATGATAATGTAATGTTTAAGCTCTCAGATGATAAAGTATTATTCATTGTCAATGCGTCTAATAGAGAGAAAATATGGAATTGGTTTCAGAATCTCCTCTCACAATGGAATCTGAATGTTAAAATTAGTGATGAAACTCTAAAAACGGTTATGATAGCTATTCAGGGTCCAAAGGCTAAAAAACTTACTCATGAAGTGTTAGGCATAACATACAATCTCCGAAAATTTAGGGTAGTAAAAAGTAGACAGAATGGAGTCGATTATGTTCTAAGTACGACGGGATATACAGGAGAAGATGGGTATGAGATAGTGACCTGGGATATAAAATGGGCAGAGAGGATACTAAATTCTTTGATTGAAAAAGGGACTGTTCCTTGTGGCTTGGTAGCTAGAGACATTCTCAGGCTTGAAGCCGGACTTGTCCTCTATGGGAACGATATAGAAGAGGACATAAACCCATTCGAAGCTAAACTAGACTTCGCGGTCAATCTGTCTAAGGAATACTTCGTAGGTAAAGAGGCTCTAGAAAAAGTGAAACAGAAAGGTATTTCAAGGATAAGAGTTGGATTTTTGAGCAAAACGAGAAATTCTCCTAGGAAGGGTGATACTATATATAAAAACGGCAGTCAAGTAGGGATGATCACTAGCGGAACGTTCAGTCCTACAATAGGCAAAGGGATCGGAATAGGATATATTTCACCGGATTTAGCAGGAATAGACAAGGAATTAACCGTAAAAGGTGTAAAAGAGCTGAAAGTAAGGATATGCAAACTGCCCTTCTACAATGAAAGTATGTTTGGATGGAGAAGAAAAACGAGAGCTACCTGACCTTACCTAACACCACATGACTTACGGTTTTAGCGAGCCTTCTCGTTTCAACTATTTTTACAAGATCTCCCTCACTAACCTCCATACATGGAGGAAGATGTGCATGGATTTTGCTTCTTCTTTTCTCATATCTCTTGTATTTCGGTTTATACTGAAGGTATTCTACTAAAACGGTTATGGTGCCAGTCATCTTCATGCTTAATACTCTTCCTACGGTAGCCTTCCCTCTAATAGAGATTGATCCATGCCATGGACATCTATCATCATTGCATTCTCTCTCAGGAGGAACTACATCTCTGATTAGACTTTCAGGTAGCCTTTTCATGCTCTCTTCACCCTCTCCTCAGGCCTTCCTATCAATTTATCACCTATTATGGTAACTTCCCTATCGTCCGGGAGTCTAAATAAAAATATCCTCTTCTCTTTAGATATCATGGAATCATGCTCCTTGGTCCTTATTATAAGCGTGTTCTTCGTTTCGTAAATAACTTGGCCCTCAATACTCATCTCTCTTAAATTAGGTGTCAATAACAACATCACCTCTAAGCCTATTAATTCATGATAGAGAATATTGGATGGCTTTATTGGCGCTATAACTTAATCCCTCTTTCTCTGAGAATTGTTAGTATTCTAGCCTTCTCTTTTCTCAAGGATCTGCTTAAGTGTATCTTCTCAGCTGCGCCCAGCAGTCTCTTAGCCTCCATTAAAAAATACTCTTTTTCAACATCCCTTAATCTCTCAAATAGCTCTTCATTAGTCATTCCTCTCAATTCTTCAACTTCCCTTGGTGACATTGCCATCCACCTCCTCAGAAGGTTTATCTTCTCCCTTCTCATTATCCTTATTTAGGCTTTCTTGCTCCTCAGCTTGACCAGTTTCTTCCTTGATAGCAGGTTCTATGGCCTCTACAAGCTCCTCAGGAACCTCCACACTAACCTCTGGCGTAGTTAACTTCTCCCTTTCCTCACTGAGCTTCTGTTTAACCTCCTCTATTAGCTTCTCATTTATCCTTATTTCATCAGCTCTCTCTACATCAGGTCTTACTATTCTAACTTTCACTCCTATAATACCTTGAGGCATGAGTATGTGCTTTACGATATAATCAACCTTCTCTATCTGATCCTGTCCACACCTGTAAATGACTCCCGCTCTAAATCTCTCTTCTCTCGCTCTTTGGCTACCGAACTTACCAGATAGTCTTATCTCTACTCCCTTAGCTCCAGCCATCATGACACGCCTAAGAGTGGAAAAAGCTACCCTTTTATACCTCTCTCCTCTAGCTATCCTCCTAGCTATATAACTAGCAACTATTCTTGCACTTAAGAATGGCTCCTCTACCTTTTTAGCCTGAATGTAAGGATTAGAAATACCTAAATTTTCTTTTATCATCTCGCCTATCTTCTTAGAAGTTCTTCCTCCTCTTCCTATTATTATACCTGGTCTCTCCACGTAAACGGTTATTATATCCCTCACAGGAGTAGAGGATACATTGACCCCATGAAAGCCTGCCTTTTCGGCTACTCTCTCCATGAGTTCATGGAGAGAATAACGGACAATGCCTTCTTGGACTACCTTCTTATAACTAGGCTGAGTTTTCATACTACTCATTCTTCCACCTCTCTTTCCTCTAATACTATCTCTACGTGAACCATCTGCTCAATCCTAGGACTAGCTCTCCCATATGCTCTGGGAAATATCCTCTTAAGCTTTGCACCTATTTGAGCGGCGGCATGTTTAACATAAAGGTTGTCCGGATCTAAGTCCTTACTAGTTGCATTATGCTCTGCACTTTTCAGGATCTTCTTCACAAGCTTGGCGGCCTTCACCGGATATCTGCCGGGTTTCCACTCCTTCAGCTCCTTTCTATGAGGCACTGTTCTCTTAAACCTTCTAAAGGGTACGGCCCTCTTTAGAGCTATCACATCATCAAGTATCTGATAAGCCTCAGAGAGCTCCTTTCCTCTAATGCTCCTTAGAAGCTCTACTGTTTCTTTAAATGATACCCTTAGATCCCTTCCAGAAGCCATTGCCTCTCGCTCGTCAGTAGCGCTATATGAGTATCCCCATGTTGGCAACTTTCTTTACCTCCTTCGGTTGGCATACCTTGGAGGTGTTTATAAAAATGCTTGAAGCTGTCAGCTTAGTAGCTATAGATGTAGATGGTACCCTAACTTATAAGGAGCCATATATTCACTTGGGTGCCATTAAATCTCTTAGATCTCTAGGTAAGGAGGTACCTATCACCTTGGTTACTGGAAATCCTTATCCTATCGCCTATGCTCTCACCGTTTATCTGAGGCCATATGACAAAGTGATAGGTATAGCAGAAAACGGTGCTGTAATCTATATAGGAAATAGAGAGATATTAGAGGGAAATATTGAAGTGATGGAAAATGTGAGGAAATTTTTGATGAAGCGAGGATACTATAAATATATTTCTGAAGATTCCAAATTCAGATTTGTGGATATAGCGCTCAGAATGAAGCCGGAGGATCAGGAGAGGCTGAAGAAGGATTTATCTGAGGCTGGATTTGATGTTGAGACAACTTCCAGTGGATACGCTATACATGTACTTCCACGAGAAATCAGCAAAGGAACAGGTCTTCTTACCCTATGCAAGGAGATGAATATAAGTTGTAAAGAAGTCGTAGCGATAGGGGACTCCTATAACGACATAAGCATGTTCTCTGCCGCTGGTCTCTCTATAACCCTCCCAAATGCTCCTGAAGATGTGAAAAAGAAAGCAGATATTGTGATAGGCGGACCTGGTTATGGCTATAGCCTGCCTTTGGCCCTAAAAGTGGTTAAAAGGATCATTTCTCCTTAGATTCTCTTCTCTTAGAACCTCTTTCGAGCTTGATCCTCCAGTACACATAAGCACTAACTATTATTGGGAGTATTGAAGCTAATAATATCTCTTGCACAGGAAGATGAGGTTCCGTCTTTTGTACTATGACTATTAAAGACTTTCCATCCTCTTGAAGCTGAGGAACGAATTCCCATAAGGCATCATTCCATAATACTAGCTTAGGAGTGGGACTTCCTCCTAAAACCTCAATGTTATTGTTTGTAAAGTTGACCCACACATTAGCGGATATATCGTTTGGTAAGGCTATGGTTAAAGGGGTTAGATCTATATAATAGTAGCCACTAGTGCTTTTTCTTAATTCCAGAGGGAGCGTGTCAACTGTAACAGCGTAATCTACAATCATAGCCCCGGTGGCAGCTTGGATCTCAGTCTTGTAGGATACACTGAGGCGCTTAATCTTGCTATCTCTCGTTGAGCAAGAAGCTATGGCAGTTATTCCCGTATAGTTTACGAAGGGAGTGACTCTATATGTCACATTAACAAAATTCCACCTTATACCGTATAATAGAAGAAACTTATCTCCATAGAGGAAGTTCATCATAGTATAGACTGTTGCATTGTTAAATTGCCCCATTGCTGCAGCCTTGGTGAAGAAGCTAGCTCTTATTGTAGGCTCTCCCGGTCTAGGGATGGCAATCATAGAATAGGTCCCTCTAGGGCCGGCTTGGGTCATTTTCAATGTTATGTTTCCACTATAGTTGATCCAATTAAGGATGGGAGCCTTTAGCATATTGGAGAAGTATAGAGTCTCTGGCTTATGTATAAGACGAAATATCTCCGCTTTCATTGTAGTAGATAGATCATTATGAATCTCTATTGTCACTTTAGGCATAGGTCTCGATGAATGAGCTGGTAGCACGTTAAGGCTAATGAGAATGATAGATGCTATCAGTACTGTTTGAAGTTTTCTCATGATTCACACCTTTCGACAAACCCTAACTGCATTCTTTATTTAAATAACCACCCTCAACTTACTCGGATATGTCTAACAAGAAGGGTATCTTACTCTCAGTGTTTTACTTAGGCAGTGATAAAACTGCTATACTGAAATTTTATGACCTTGAAAATGGCCAGGTTTTCCTAGTTAAAGATAGTACTGACCATAAGCCCTACCTTCTCACTAATGCTCCTCCAGACATTATAGAAAATATCTTACCTCCCAATCTTATCTCTCGTATCTATAATATCTCCACAGTGAATAAGTATGATGTCCTTCGAGATCAGCAGATTGGGCTAACTAAGATTGAAGCCAAAGATCCCCTGGCGATCGGAGGATCTTCCCATAATATAAGAGACGAGCTTGTTAAGAAGGGATTTAACGTTTGGGAGGCTAAGATAAAATACTACGACTGCTATGTCTACGATAGAGGTCTAATACCCGGATGCTCATATGAGGTAGATGAAGAAGGTAATTTAAGGAGGACTTTAATTGAGAGGAATCTACCCGGTGAGTTCAGGGATCTAAATCCTAAAATAAAGGAAATTTTGGGATCATTCATACCACTATTTGATGAACCTTCGCCACCGATGCGCAATGCTGCTCTTGATATAGAAGTTCTATCTTCTCCAGATAGGATACCAGATCCCTCGAAGCCGGATAGGCCTGTTGCCGCTGTGGCATTGGTGGATAGTGATGGAAGAAAGGAGGTCCATGTACTGGCTAGAGGAGGGGATATACCAGATAAGTTGAGAAATGGAGCCAGAATTGTGAAGTATGAAAATGAAGGGAGGCTTATAAGATCAGTCCTAGATATAATCTCAGATTATCCCATAATCTTCACCTACAATGGAGATAATTTCGATATGCCTTACTTGGCCAGAAGGGCTAGAGAGTTGGGTGTAAGTGATAGGCCTATAAGGCTAGAGAGGGATCGCGCTCTGCTGGATACTGGAATGCATATAGATCTATACAAACTTTTCAGTAACAGATCAATTCAAGTTTACGTTTTCGGCAACAAATATCTGGGTTATACATTAGATGAGGTCTCTGAAGCTCTACTAGGAGAAGGAAAGATTCAACTAGGGACTAGAGACTTTTACTCGGTTGGAGTGAAGGATTTAGCGGAGTATTGCTTACAAGATGCGGAACTCACTTTCAAACTAGGAAATATAGGATCAAGGGAATTGATACATCTGCTGTTCCTCCTATCTAGGATAAGCAAGATGTCCTTAGAAGAGGTGTCTAGACAAGGTGTCTCTTCATGGATAAGAAACATGATATTCTTCGAATACAGGAAAAGAAATTGGTTAATACCAGAGAAAGATGAAATAAAGGCCATTAGAGGAGAGAGAACATATTCCCAAGCAATAATAAAGGGAAAGAAGTATATGGGAGCCATAGTGCTTGAACCTGTACCAGGAGTACACTTTAACGTAGCTGTCATGGATTTCGCAAGCCTATATCCTTCCATAATAGGGAGATGGAAGGTGAGTTTTGAGACAATAAATTGCCCTCATACTGATTGTAAGGACAACAAACCAGTTAGGGAATTGCCCCACTGGATCTGTAAGAAAGGGCTTGGCATAATTCCTTATATGATCCAAGCTCTCAGAGATGTGAGAGTCAGGAGATATAAGAGGATAGCTAGAGAAGAAAAGAACGAGGAAATGAGAAGGTGGTACGATACAGTTCAGAGAAGCCTCAAGGTATTCCTCAATGCTTCTTATGGGATATTTGGATATGAGAATTTTCCTTTATACTCTCCACCTGCAGCGGAAATGATCACAGCTCTAGCAAGGAAATCAATGGTCCTTTCGATAGAGGAGGCTAAAAAAATGGGGCTAAAAGTGATATATGGTGATACAGATAGCTTATTCATAAAACAAGCTACAAAAAGTAGCATTGAATCCTTGGAGGCTGTTATAGAATCTAAGCTTGGTATAGATCTAGAGCTGGATAAGTGGTATCGCTACGTTGTCCTATCTAAGCTAAAGAAGAACTACCTAGGAGTTACAAAAGAGGGAGTTATTGATGTAAAAGGTCTCCTAGGTAAAAAGAGGAACATACCCAGATTTGTGAAAGAAGCATTCAATGAGGTCTTAGAAATTTTGAGGGGTGTCGAGGCTCCTGAGGAATTTGAGGAGGCCAAGCATAAAGTAGCTGAAACCATAAAGTTATATGTTAAAAAATTAAAATCAGGTGAATTTGATCTAGAGGAATTAGCTTTCAGAACAATGCTCTCTAAGAGATTAGATAGCTACAAAAAAACAACGCCGCAGCATGTTAAGGTAGCTAGAATGATGGAAAGCATGGGTTACAAGATAGTACCTGGCCAGGTTATAAAATACGTTAAAGTTAGGGGTAGAGAGGGGGTCATGCCAATTGAGCTGGCCAATAAATCCCAGATAGACAAAGGAAAATACTTAGAAATAATAAAAACAACATTTGAGCAAATACTTGATTCCTTAGATATGAATTTCGATAGCATAGTCAAAGAGAGGAAATCAACTAGCTTGGAGGAATTCTTCTAGCTTCCTCTTTACTCTTCTACTAACTATGGCCCCATCTATTTTCCCTCTAACTTCCTTCATAACCTCTCCCATTATCATACCAAAGGATCTCTCTCCTCTTTCTCTAATAATTTCAGATTTTCTTATCAAGATCTCCTTTATTATGGAATCTAACTTCTCCATAGATATCTGATGATCTTTGACATAATATTCGGCGCTTGTATATTCCCCTTTTGCGATAGCTCTCAAAACTTCCGGTACAGCTTCCTTAGCAAGCCTACCTTCTCCCAGCAGCTTGGCGATCTCTATGAAATTATCTTCTTTGAGCTTTTCAATGGGTTCTTCATCTCTCTTAAGAGATCTGATCACTGATATGAGCATGGAGGCCAAGAACCTAGTTGGAACATTATACTTCGAGATTCTTTCAAAGAGAGCCACTTTATCTTCATCAAATAGTTCCCAAGCTAGGTCCTCCGTAAGGTTATATCGCTCAACTAGCTTCTCAACGATCTGCTCAGGAGCTGGTGGAAGATACTTTATCCTTCTAAGGATAGGTACTGTCTTAACTGGTAAAACATCAGTTTCAGGATACATTCTCGCCGAACCTGGTATGGGTCTCATAAAGGATGTATTACCATCGAGTAAAGCTCTCCTAGTCTCATTAGGGACTCTCTTAAGGGCGTACTTAAGTCTCTCTCTTATAGATCCAAAAGCCAGCTCTACAGGCTTTCTTTTACCCATAACGAGTATGAAAGAATCTCCTTCCTCACATGATAACTCTGATCTCACTCTCCTAACGTGATCCTCATCTATTCCATAATTGGGCAGCTCATCTCCGTGTAATATTCCCTTAACCCCCCCAAATACCTTAGCATAATCAGATAACTCTGTCCCAAATCTCCTTCCAAGCTGGATTTCACTCCCTAATATGCCGGAGAATCCGACAACCCTCATCCCATATACCTTATCTCCTCTAGCTAGCGCTTTCCTTACAAGGTGAGACTTGGAATCAGCTAAAGCATTCGTTACATCTACTATGGGTGTCCTCAAATATTCTTCCTTGATACCCCTAGATATCAAGCTATCTTTGATCTTTATGAGGGTTATCTGTCTCTGAACCTCCCTTCTCACAATCTCCGGTATTAAATCTAGATCTTGCACTCCTTTTATCTCCTGCCTAGCTCCATCCCTTATGGATACGTTGATATCCTGCCTTATTGTCCCTAACCCCCTCTGAACCCTGCCTGTAGCTCTGAGCATTCTTCCAAGTTTAAGAGCTGCCTCTTTAGCTTGATCTGGGTGCCAAATGTCTGGTTTAGTTGCCAACTCTACTAGAGGAATACCAAGCCTATCCAACCTATACTTGGCTATTTCAGGCCTGCTTTCAACTATATAAGCGGATTCTTCCTCTAAACATAGAGTAGCCATCCTCACAAAACCCCAATTAGTTTCTATACAGCTCTCCTTTCCTCCAATAGCTACAAGGGCTGTTCTTTGAAAGCCAGTAGTGTTACTCCCATCCACAACTATCTTCCTCATAACATGAATTTCATCTATGGGCTTCATTTTCAACATCAAGGCTATGGTTAGAGCGATCTCCAGAGCATCCTCATTTAGTGGATATGGAGGAGATTCATCAGCTTCAACTTCACATGTGTTATCATAATATACACCATAAAGGAACATCCTTCTTCTCAGAGATTCAAATTTAGCAGCTGGATCCACAGCTCCTAGCTCACTGTAGGAGATACCTAGCTTTCTCTTGATCCACGAATCTGGTTCATCCTCTCTCATAATTGATGGGCATTCACAGAAGAGTTTATGAGAATTAAGTCTCTGATGAATCTCAAGGCCGACCTTAAGACCTAAATCCTTATAGTCTAGATCCGTAAGCTCACCTCCAGCAGGAGGGGAATACATTAAGCCCTAAATGAGCTCCAACTTCTCCAGTCATGTTCTCTTTTATCATCTTCCTGATCTCTTCTAAATTATCTGTATGCCCCAATACATACATTAACTTCACTAAAGCTACTTCTGGAAGCATATCCTCTCCAGATATAGCTCCGGCCATTAGGAGTCTCCTTCCTGTCTCATATACATTAAGATTTACTCTACCAAACAAGCATTGAGATGTGATTACCACCGGGATCCCACTCTTTACTATCTCAGCCACTTCTGGAATCAAATATCTGGGAGTATGACCTAAGCCGGTGCCAGCTAAAACTAAGCCCTTAAATCTCTCAGCAAGGGTAGATAGAAATCCGTTTGGGATTCCTGGCCATATCTGCACTAAAGCTACATTGGGATCAAGTCTATCATCTAGCTCTACATTACTAGGCCCCTCTCTTTTTCTTCTGAAGTTCTCAGTGAGGAATCTTATGCTATCGTAAGTTACTCTCGCAATAGGCGGCTCATTTATTGATTGGAAAGCATCCCTCCTGGATGTATGCATCTTTCTAGCCCTTACTCCCCTTATAACATAGGCATACTCATCGCTCGGGCTGCCATGCATCGCGATCACTGACTCGGCTATTGGGCTTTCTGCAGCCACCCTAGCTGCAGCAATTAGATTAAGGACAGCATCTGTGGATGGTCTATCTATAGATCTCTGTGATCCCACGAGAACTACAGGCTTATCTAGGCTGTGGAGCATGAAGGCTAATGCAGCTGCTGTGTAGTGCATAGTATCGGTACCATGAGCTATAAGAACTCCATCAGCCCCTTTCCTTAACTGCTCATAGACGGCCTTAGCTATAAGCTTCCAATGATTTGGTGTAAGATTCTCACTGAATTCTGAGAATAATGTAACATACTTCGTGTTAATAATGTTGGCAAGTTCAGGTACGATATCAAGCAATTCTTCCGGCTTCTCATGAGATATAACAGCACCCGTAGAGTAATCTACCTTAGAAGTTATTGTCCCACCAGTGACTATTAGGGGGACGAATGGTAAGTCATCCCTATACCTCAATTTAGGTATCTTCCTCTCTCTAGAAAGATTTGCCTTACTAATTAGCTTCATCTTAGCTCCTTCTATATTTATCCCTATATTATACCCATTATCGAGCTTTATTATGAGATGTTCATCATCCAATATTTCTGGTCTAGGTATTAGGATACCTTCATAGACTCTCCCATCTTTTAGGACACGAATTCTATCGTAATCACCTATCCTCAAACTAGAGAGCAGTTTGCCAACTCTTCCTCTGTAATGCAGGGTCATCGCTTCTCTTAGCAGGATGTACTAAAAAAATTAGGTTAGATGGATAAGATCATCGAATTACCGGCCTAAACTTGTATGAATAAGCTATGATGCCAGATTCCCCGCTAACTTTGGTTTTCCTTAGCACCATCTCCACTTCCATTCCCTTCTTTGCTTCTGAAGGAGAGATATCGGTTAGCTGAGCCATTATCCTACTTCCATCCTCCAATTCTATGATAGCTAGTACGTATGGCGTATAATATTCATATCCTCTTAAAGCATTCCATACAACAGTATAATTGAGCACTTTCCCTTTCCTAGGAAGAATGACTGTTTCTATATTCTTAGAACCACATACAGGACATATATCTTCTTTAGGCAGCATTATATAGCCACAATCCATACACCTGCCTCCTTCTAGCCTATATCTGGCCGGTATCTCTCTCCAGTGAGCAGGTACGCTCTGCCAATATGCCCACATATCGTTCACACCCCCCTAACTAGGTGAACTACGGAATTACTTCCTATCCCCCCGATACCAAGAGTCAATCCACTCATGGCTCCTTTAACTTGCCATCCATCTGCTCTTCCAGTTACTTGTAGATATGCCTCAGCTACTTGGTATACCCCTGTAGCTCCAACGGGATTACCTCTGGCCTTCAATCCTCCCTCCGGATTTATTGGAACGGGCCCATCCCTATTGGCCTCGCCACTGCTGAATAGGCGAGACGCTTTCCCTCTCTCCGCTAATCCCAATTCCTCCACTGCAATATATCCCATAATGCTAGAGTAATCATGTATTATGTAAAAGTCTGGCTTGAAGTTAGTATTCTCCATGGCTCTTTTGAAAGCAGTTCTAATAGAAGGCATTTCTGTCAAATCTCTCCTCCTATATAGCGATATGGAGTCTGTGGCTTGTCCCGAGGAAACTATCTCAGCATTCCCATTAGATCCCTCAGCATCTTTAGATAACACTACTGCTGCAGCTCCATCACCTAGAGGCGCTAGATCAAGCATTGTGAGGGGTTCCGCTATGACTGGAGAAGAAGAATAGCTTTCTGGTTTCAATTTGAATCTGAGCTGAGCATGAGGAGTATCTACTGCATTTTCATGCATGAGTAAAGGTAGATATGAGAACTCCTCCTTAGATACATTATATTTCCACATATATGCCCTCATAACTAATGCATGCATGGCATCTAGCGTTCCTCCATGAAAAGCCTCATATTCTGAATCTATTGATGTAGAAAGAGCTGAATTAGAGTCTTCGAGGGCTGTATAATCGGTGACTTTTTCTACACCAACAACAAGTACTCTATCCGCCATTTTAGAGGATACTAGACTGCTGGCTAAGAGGACAGCAGCTCCTCCCGAAGCCCCAGCGGCCTCGATTTTAACTGCAGGGAGGCCTATCTTTCCCAAATGAGTAGCTACATAGGAACCTAGGTTCTCTTGACCATTAACAACTCCCGATAGAGCATTTGCGACGACTATATAATCTATATTCTTATTACAAGATTCTAGCGCCTTTAAAGATGCCTCGACTGCAAGATGCCTCAAGGACTTATTCCAGTGATTTCCGACATTAGTTAAACCAACTCCAACTATATATACCATTAGGCACACCCCCTAATAAGAGCTAAAATCATGGAGCATACGTATCATCCTTCTGTAGCGAGCATAGGTTGTGTAATCAACGTATTCTTTTCTATTAACATAATTTAGTGTCTTAGGAGCTAAATTTTGCACCTCCTCAATGCCATCATTGACCTCTATATGAAAAGCATCGCTGCCAGCTCCAGAACCAAATGACACAACTAGAATGCGCTGTCCAGGCTTTGCCTGATCAAGAACGGCCGACAAACCAACTAAGGCCGATCCACTGTATGTGTTTCCTATGTATGGAGTGATCAGACCTGGCTTTACCTTATCCGGGGTGAAACCAAGTCTAGTACCTACTCTCAACGGATATTTGCCATTGGGCTGATGAAATACTGCATAATCATAATCCTCGGGTTTTGTTCCGATGAAGTTCATTAGTTCCTTGGCTGCCGTCATTATATGCTTAAAGTAAGCAGGTCCGCCAGTAAAGGCCCTTGTGTGGGCTGGGTAATGCTCATGCTGCCTCCTCCAGAAATCTGGTGTGTCTGTCACATGAGAGAGTGAAGCTTTTATAACAGCTACTGAGTCCGCTGCAGGCCCTAATATATAAGCAGATCCTCCAGCCGCTGCAGTATATTCTAAGGCATCTCCTGGCGCTCCCTGTGCAGTGTCTGCTCCTACTGCTAAGCCATAGTCTATCATATTGGAGCCTATAAGCCCTATTACTGCTTGGATCGCTTCAGTGCCAGCCTTGCAGGCGAACTCGTAGTCAGCACCTGTAGTAAGCCTTCTCTCGCCACCTGCACCTAAGGCCTCTATAAGCATGGTGGCTGTAGTCTTAACGGCATAAGGTTTAGATTCTGTTCCTACGTAGACAGCTCTCAGTTTAGAAGCCTCTATATGGGCTCTTTTTAAGGCATTAATTGAGGATTCGTAAGCTATGGTGAAGGCATCTTCATCTATACCCGGTACGCTCTTCTCTTGGACCATTATACCTGCTGCATATCTATTCCAATCCCTGCCCCACTCTCTAGCAAGCTCTTCGGATCTTACCCTCCATTTAGGAACATAAACTCCCCATCCAACTATACCTACTTTCCTATTTGCTTTCATAAGGATCACCTACCAGAATTGATGAGCATAGCTGTCTAAATCGGCGTCTATAGATCTTACTTATTCTTCCTTCCCTAGCATATTAAAAATCATTATGTTATAAGGAGAAAATAAATAGGAATTATATTAACATAAGCTTATTGATTTTATCATAATATAATGCGCCATTAAGTATTATTTCATTTACTATCGAAAAAATAGGAGTAAAAATAAGTCTATTGACAAACCTTAGACATGATAGAGCTTTGATTGGCCTTAAGAAGAGCTAATTCAACCATATCAATGGATCTTATGGAACCTATAAGAATGTAGATGAATCTTTCTAGGAATGAAAGATTTAGAAGCTGGTTTAGATATGCGGAGACTATTAGAAAGATGATTATTATAAGATTAAATGAGATCAGGCCTGAGCCAAGAACTGGCTTCCAGCAATCTTCTGATTTCTATTTAAGAACTTTTCCGGTTTCCATATACCAAAGGTAAAGATCAAGCTCTGCAAGGCTCAGTCCTGTTCTCTGGGCTATCTCCTCTAGTATTCTTTCTATTTCTAGGTACTTCTTTCTAGTAATGCTTTTAGGTCTCTCTATCAATTCATACCTAGATAACAGATCCACTATATGAAAATCCACTATAGCTAAGTTTTTGAATCCTATGTTTCTAAGAAAGTGACTCGCTTCCTTATATCCCAATCCTTTAACATTCTTTACGAACCACTCCCTCAGAGCCTTCTCGTCTTTAAAGCTTTCCAATATGCTCTTGAGTTTAGGGATGAGCTCTCTGGCCTTAACTATATATCTAGCCCTAGTCTTGGGAAAACGATATCCTAAATCCCTAAGCTTAATCTCAAGCTCCTCCTTAGATAGGTTTATTAGACCATCATTCAGTGACTTTTGGATTTTTATCCCTCCCTCAGCGCTATAATTTGCAGTTAGTATGCAGAAAGCTAGTTCCTTAAATATCTTCTCATTGTTACTCTTGTCAATTTCTTCAAATTCCATTATTCTCTCTTTTATAGTTTTTGTTACACTACTCTTTCCTAGACTTTCTATCTCCATCACTATCCTATCCATTCTGTCTGATCTTCTCATGATCTAAGCCACCTTTATATGTAACTTATATAACATTACCAGCCTTATCCTAACAACTATTATCCTTCTAGCTGTTATCTCTTAAATTAAAAGCATTATGGGATCAGGACTCGGCAAAATCCTCATAATTCAGTCTCTAGTTTTCCTCATCTCCCAGCTAATAATAAAAAAGCTCATTTATAAGAGGTAGCTAGCTCCGAAGAAAAATAGAATGAAAGGGAGGGAGACATATTCCTCATCATAGTAACAACAATAGTCGCTTTAGGTATACAAACACTCTCGATCACTATTATAACCTTGCGGGCTTATATTTTGAAATTTTTACAATAACCTTTAGATAAATATTACTTATCACTAAAGTAACAAGTCATGTCAGGTATATAAACAAATCAGTCACATCTTCTTAATATTCTCATCTCTCCTATATCCTCTTTCTCTTTTTTTACTTTAACATGCAGTAGGTAAGGCCCTCGACTCTCAATCACAAATCCTTATTATACTGAATTAGGTTGATTCTACTATGAACAGAGACAGCCTGATAGTTGTCGGGGTGATAATAGTAGTAGCCATAGTGCTTGGTTCTGCATATATTACAATTTCAAGGGGCGTAGCTCCATCTTTGCTAGGAACAATGACGTCCGGTAGCGAGCGTGGGAGTGCTCGCACTACTATGACATCAGCCAGTGGAGGTAAAACACAGACTAAAACAAATGCAGGAAATGGCCCTAGCTTTAGCTCTCTATTCCTCAAGAAAGGGAAATTTTCAGCTACATATGATTTGTATAAGAATCTAAAGAAAGAAGGTACTGCTAGCATATATGTCAAAGGGGCTAAGGAGAGTAGATTCGACTTGAGCATACCTCAGAGTCAATACATAACTATAAGAAATGACACAAGCTATATAACTTGTTTCAAACAGGCTAAACAAAGTTGGCAATGCTTCAAGGCTAAGGAGGGGCAGTATCCACAATCTCAGGGAGGAGGCAGACCTCAAGTTAGTGATCCTGTCAAAGAGGGTGAGGAATTCAAGAGTCCTATATATAATGGAACTAGGAAGTATGCTGGTAAGACCTGTTATTGCTATTACGTAAAGAAGCAGAAGAAGATTATGATAAATGGGAGCGAAAAAATGGGATCTGCTTATATAGAGATATGCATAACATCGGATGGAGTACCAGGCTATTTCTTATCTCTATGGAATTCCCCTAGTGGAAAGGACATAGTTAGATATGAAGGCGTAGCAAAGACTATCTTATATTCTGTTCCAGAAAATGTATTTAATCCTCCTGCTCAGCCAAGGAGTCTTCCATAAACTTCCGCTTCCTTTATGTTTCATAAGCGCTATATGCTGG
The DNA here is from genome assembly GCA_015522685.1 of Thermoproteota archaeon. GTDB lineage: Archaea > Korarchaeota > Korarchaeia > Korarchaeales > Korarchaeaceae > Korarchaeum. The sequence goes on from WALU01000032.1 coordinate 60,658, forward strand.
AGAATGACCAGTAGGCATGATGGTTATCAAGTTTTTATTTGACCTAATCTAGAAGCTAATACGTGAGCTTTAAGTTAATTTTAGTTACTGGTGGAGTAATCAGTGGTTTAGGTAAGGGAATAATAGCAGCTTCTATTGGAAAGTTGATGCAGTCAAGGGGATTCCCTATCTCTATGATAAAAATGGATCCCTACCTCAATCCAGATCCAGGTACGCTAAATCCGGTTGAACATGGTGAAGTTTTTGTAACAGAAGAGGTATGGCATTTTCACCCAGGCAAGGGCGTAGAGTTCGATATAGCTGAAATAGATGAAGATTTTGGCCATTATGAGAGATTTCTCAATGTGAATATGCATCCCTCTAATAACATAACCAGCGGCCAAATAATGCTGAGTGTTATACTAGGGGAGAGAAAAGGCGTTTATCTAGGACAAACGATAAGGCTTATTCCACATGTTACTGAAGAAATAAAGAAGAGAGTATACCGCGTAGCTGAGAGGGAAAACCCAGATATACTGATAGTGGAGCTCGGAGGTACTGTTGGTGACTATGAAGCTATGGCCTTTGTGGAAGCCTTGAGGCAGATGAGATTAGAGGTTGGAGTGAGTAACTCCGTTCATATCCATGTAACATATGTTCCCTTCATAGAAACTCTTGGAGAGTTCAAGACGAAACCTGCTCAACTATTCTTCAGGGAAGTTCTAGCAGCTGGACTGCCACCTGATTTCGTTATAGCTAGAACTCCTTCTCCTTTGCCTAAGAATGTGAAAAAGAAACTTGCCCTATATGCAAGTGTTCCGTATGACGCGGTCTTTGAAGACCCTGACCTTGATACGGTTTACAATCTCCCATTATATTTCGAGAGGGAAGGCTTAGGAGGTAAGATCGAGAAAAGACTTAAACTAAAGGGAAAGCCTGATATGAGCGAGTGGGAGGAAGTGGTGAGGAAATTCAAAGAAGGAGAGCCAAGAAAAATAGCAATGATAGGGAAGTACTGGAGGATGTCTGATGTCTATATATCTATACTAGAAGCCATAAAACACGCTGGAGCTGAGGCTGGAGTAAAACCTCAGATAATCCCTGTAGATTCAGAAGAGTTAGAAAGAGAAAGTGGAAGTGGATGGGATAAGCTTAAGAAATCTAATGGCATCCTACTAACGCCGGGTTTTGGCTCCAGAGGAACTGAAGGAATGATATCGGCAGCTGCATGGGCATTGAAGCAAGATAAGCCTTTCTTAGGTATATGCTTCGGCGCTCAACTTGCTACGGTGGCTTTCGCTAGAGAATTCATGGGGTGGACTGAAGCCAACTCTACTGAAATAGATCCGAAGACGCCTTGGCCTGTTGTAGATCTCTTGCCTGAGCAAAAACAGATAGATGAAGTAGGAGGCACCATGAGACTTGGAGGGCATAAGGTTTTACTTCTCGAAGGAATACTTCGCAAGGCCTACGGTAGAGAGAAAGTGGTGGAGAGATTTAGACATCGCTATCATATAATCAGGGAGTATGCAGAGGGGATGGCGGGGAAGGGATATAAAATAGCGGCTGTAGATGCCACTAGAAGAATAATCAATGCATTTGAGGTGGAAAATCACCCTTACTTCATTGGGGTTCAGTTTCATCCAGAGTTCAAGTCGAGGCCAGGTAACCCAAGTCCAGTGTATCTCTCATTCATTGAAGCAGTCAAAGAGATTTAAATACCCTCCTGGCTTTCTCCACAACCTCCTTCACTTCTTCATCCTTCATACATGAATATATTGGAAGATATAGCAGCTCCCTTGCTAGCTTCTCAGCATTGGGCGTCTCAATATCGGAATAGCTCACGCCCTTGAAAAGAACATGAAGGAAATTGTATTTTCTATCAGCTAGCCTTGACATCACAGGTTGCTTCTGAAGAGGCATCGGGTAGGCAGGCCTTGCTAAAATACCGAGGTATCTGAGCCTCTTTACTGCCTCATCTCTCCTCCTACCTACCCTCACAGGGTAAAGATGCCACACAGGATCGGCCCACTCGGCTACGAAAGGTGTATCAACCAACCCAGACAGCTCCTGCGTATATATAGAAGCAATCTCCCTTCTTCTAGCATTAAATTCATCTAATTTTTTCAACTGAACAATTCCTATGGCAGCATTAATTTCAGTCATCCTATAGTTAAATCCGACGTAATGGTGCTCATATTTTGAGACCTGTCCTTGATCCCTTATGGCCCTAGCCTTCTCATAAACATACTCATCATCCGTTGTTATAATCCCCCCTTCACCAGTAGTCATGTTCTTCGTTGGGTAGAAGCTGAAAGCACCAGCTTCTCCTAGGCTTCCTACCTTGGATCCCTTGTAGAGCGCACCATGGGCTTGAGCTGAATCTTCTAAGATGCATATTTCTCTACCTCCTAATACCTCCCTAATAGAATCCAAATCTGCTGGATGGCCATGTATATGTACAGGAATTATCACTTTAGTCTTGCTAGTTATCTTGCTAGCTAGATTGTTTGGATCCATAGTGCCTGTTCTGACATCAACATCAATGAATACTGGCCTTGCTCCAGATAGAATAACTGATGAAGCTGTGGAGTAGAAAGTATAGCTCGGAACTGCAACCTCATCTCCAGGACCCACATCCAACGATATTAAGGCGACATGTAAGGCTGCTGTTCCATTTGATACTGCTACAGCATACTTGCTCCCTATATAGGAAGCGAAAGCTTCCTCAAATTCCTTTACTAGCTTCCCTTGAGCGATCATGCCTGATTCTATTACTTTCTTTACCTCTCTTATCTCTTCCTCGCCTAAACAGGGTCTAGCTATTGGTATCATCATATGCACCTTTCAGCTTACAACCTCCATTCGAATTACATAAAGGTATGTTAGCAAAACTTGAGATGTTCGATTTCTGGAATGGAGAACTTCCTTATAAATGGAACAGAGAAATCGTAGGGAGCTAGAGTGGAAGAAATAGTATCAGGTAAAATGCAGTTTCTCATAACTCCTAATCAAATAGTTAGATTGATTATGCATATAAATTGCAATTAAATTTTAATATTGCTTAGAAAAATTTTAGATCTCATTTCGCGCGCGACCTTTAACAGAAGAGCTAGATATGGGATAGATACTAAAATACTTGTCTATGGGAGTTGAATGGATGGGGCACCTATGAGAAAAGCGGTCAATGTAGAGATTACAGGGATAGAAATGTTATCCTCTCCACCATAGAGTTCTGCTATAGAAGATGCTGCAGCTATTACGAGAGCTAGTTGAGGAATGCCTGTTAGATATGTAAGGACCGCATAATAGGAGAGGAAGCCAGCAAGAGTTCCTTCAACAGTCCCATCAGATAATGGAATTCTAATCTTGCCTAAAAGTATTCCCACTATGGAGGAGATGCCATCAGTTAAAATGAGAGCCAGTATTCCATAGGAAGCCAGTAATCCGAATAGAAAGTATGTCGATGACACTCCAACTAACCCGGATAGGGCGCCCAGCCATCCAACTCTTCTCTCATAATCCCTCTCAACTAGGCGAACTAGATGGTTAAATGAATCTAGAACTACTTCTATGCCTTTTGGCTGGGGTATCTGCATACTGGTTTTAAGCCATTGAGGTGGGCCCTTAACCTGCATTGAGTAGATCCACCCACCTAAAGCAAGAGCACCAGCATAGATCATTGCTGGATCTATTAAAGGAGGGAGAGCTAAAGGAATCAATAAAACAGCGGAGAATGTTATATGTATCAGCTTTCTCAATATTTCATTGGTCTCCAATTCAACCACCCGAGATCAGAACCATAACAATTGCTGATATTAAGGGAACTGTGATATTATCATCTATTCGAGGCCATTTCTCTACTAAAGTTGCAACTAATGCTCCTATTATCCCTGGAATCCCCTTATAATACCATCCTATAGGGAGAGTTGTTAAAAGCATTGCTATGCTTCCAGCCAAGCCCTTGGTCCACCTCTTATAGACTTTATTTCTGACTATTCCAGTGACTCCATCGCCAACCGACATAAAGAGAGCAGCAGCTATCCCTACCTTTAGATCAATGTACCATAACCCCACTATTACTATCGTCCAAGTAATACAAAACCACACTTCTCCCATATTCCTCTCTACCTGAAACCAGTCCATCCTCTCTCCCTTAAGCCTGGGAAGTAATATTAGAGCAAGCATTCCGATGCCTCCTATTAATGGAATTGCTGGAGATTTGAATATGTAAGGAGACGCAAATGCTACTATACCTCCAGCAAATATGTGAATAATCTTTCTAGCGACATATATGTTTTGCTTCTTGGAGACCCACTTAGAGAGAACGAAAACTACAAAGAGAACCCAAATAACCAAGCCAAAAAGCCATTCATATTCGGCAATGCCAGGATGCCAATAGATTAGAGAAACTATAGCAATAAGTAGTGAAAGGAAGAGCAGGGTGATAGTTTTTGGATTCATTGATGTTATGATGAAGAGGATTACTATAAGAGTTAGGGGGATTTAAGGGAGGCTACCTCATCATTGTCGGAGGCTCATGGGAAGCCGGCTGACCTTCCCCGGAAGTTTCAAGGTTCATCGCGATATATTTACCTTTCACTTCCTCCTATAATAAGTGATATCGATGCATTATAAGAGTAAATTAAGAGAGGTATTGATCAGGCTAAAGGAGGGGGATAATCCAACTGAGAAGGATGTGGCTAGTGCCTTCTCAGAATTGAAAGAGAGATACTCGGAAGTTTCTGATATATTATTTGATGATGAGCTAAGAATAGCTATTTACCTACTCATTCAGAGGGGAATCATGATCGCAGATGAAGATCTCTTCAATATCTGCGATAAGCATGATTCTCTAAGGAAGCTAGCCTACAGAGCAGTTAGATTGATGAATCTAGAAGCCTCAGAGGAAGCCTCCAATGAGATTTTAGCTAAAGATCTGGAGAGAACTCTCCTCGGGAGCTATGTACTAAAGAAGATATCTGGTGGTCGGGGCGGGGGGACTTGAACCCCCGACCTGCCGGTATCTGTGAGAACGGGCCGCTGACGGAGCGCCACCCGGCGCCCTCTACAGCCGGCCGCTCTGCCAGGCTGAGCTACGCCCCGCCATCTAGGTAGATAGCATCTCTCTATATTAATTTTTACATTGAATCTCAATGTATGGCCCATGTTATAACCTACTCTCTCACATGAGCTTTTATATCCATTTCAGAGGCTACACGCCGAAATATCTCGAAGTCCCTATCGCTCCAAGCTACTAATATGACTTCATCTAGATTAGAGTCTGATATCTCCTCTAAAGTTATCTTTATTGCGGTATCAACAGGCACGCTCCCAACTCCAGTTCCCATAGCTGGAAATGCTATGCTTTTGAGTCCTAATTCCTCTGCCTTTCTTATAGCTGCTCTTACAGCCTTTCTCACAAACTCAGAGTTGCTCCTTCCTCCTGGAGACTTAACAGTAGGAGTATGTATCACATATCTAGCTTTGAGGTCGCCTGCGGCTGTCTCCACAGCTTTTCCAATATCGATAGGGGCCTTTTTTAGAACTTCTCTCTGTATGGTCTCTCCCCCCTTCCTCCTTATTGCCTCAGCTACACCTCCTCCCATCAAGAGATGTATGTTTGCAGGGTTAACTATGGCATCAGCCTCTATATCCGTGATATCTCCCTTGATTATAACTATCTTCGGCATCTTGCCACCTCATTATGAGTTAATGGAGTTATTCTTATCTATTCCTGGCTTCAACATTCTCGGGACTCCTGCTTCTATTATGTACTCAGCCCCACAATTCTCGCAAATCAGCTTGCCTGATACAACTTCTTTCTTCATGCACTCAAAGCAGAGAGCTGGATCTTTAGGTTCAGATTCTTTGTAGGCGCACCATCTCTCACACAAGGGCTTGCTGGGCATGGAAGGAAGACCTTTCACCTCTTCCTCAACTTCCACTACTAGCTTTAGGGGGAAGTGGTGGCAGGACGGGCAAGCTAACAGATCAAGTAACCTCCTCCTCAAAGGATCACCCTAATAATCTGGGTAGTTCCCTTAAACTCTTAATTATACCATCTGATGGAGGGGCATTAAGCCCTTCTCTGAACATCCATATCGTTCTAATGCCCAAGCGTTTGGCTCCTAGTATATCTTCATAAGGCGAATCCCCTATCATAACAGCCTTATCAACGCTTCCTCCTAGAGATTCTAATGCATATTCAAATATCCATCCGTGAGGTTTTCTAACACCAACTCTATGTGAAGATATGACGGAGCTGAAGAACTGAAGCATATTTTCCTTCTTCAATTTCTCCACGACCATATCGTGATAAGGAGTGTTAGAGACTATTGCCATGCTGAAACCCTGTCTGAGGAAATATTCAAGGATCTGCTTGGCTCCTGGCTTAGGCATAGTCAGGTCCACCATGGGAGCGGCATAAGCTTTCATATGTTCTTCTTCCAATTTCTCAATTCCTAAATAACTAAGGAACGTTGAAACCTCTAAACTAGCTGGTATCTCTATGCTTCTGGCTTTTCTTTTAGAATTAAAGAGGTCTAATACCCTCTTATAGACTGATAAGGTAGAATCTGCGGAAAATTTACTCTCCATCCCGCTGACCTTTAGCAGTTTAGTGACCCTATATCTGTAGTAATGATCTAAGTCTGGAGGATCCACAATGGTTCTCCAAAAATCAAAGAGGAGGTAAAGCATATTACTTCTAATTAGGTGAGGCCATAATAACCTAGCGGAGAGTGTACTTCCAATGTCCGACCATAAATATGAATTACAGGTTATAAGACTGCAAAGAGCTATAAGGATTTCCAAAAAATATAAAGAAAAATTGAAAAATTTATATGGAAATAAAGTTATATCAAAATTTTCTAAAGATGCTGTCGATTGTCCGGTGTTGAAAAAGAGGGTTAGCTTTCTGGTATGTATGGGCTGCCCTAACTACGTTAGAAGATTTAAGGGATATGTTCATTGTAAAGGTGACCCTCTCGATGGAGAGCCCACACCGCAGTGATTAACGCGGCAAGGAGAGAGGCAGCTACTCCAAAGATAAGTATGATCATGCGATCCTCGCTGGCCTTAGATGGAGCACTAATGAACACAGGCTTTGCTTCCTCTCCCTTACCTGTTCCAATAGTAGTAGTAGGTACAGTGGCAGATGGAGTCCCCTTAGTCGTGGATTCAGCAATAGTAACCTTGAGGGACTGAGATGCTCTATACCCCATTAAGTACCAAGGCATCCCTACAACAAAGATAGCCGCAAGTAAGCCCACTATTAAGCTTCTAACTATTATCCCCCTTGGAGGAGCTATGTGTTCTATGAGGTTCCTCACGAATGATTCCTTCTCATCTCTCCTTACTGGTAATATAAGGAAGGCTGGAGAAACCAATGTATAAAGGATTTTCTTTCCCCTCTTACCTTCCATCTTCCTTGGTTTTATAACTCCAGTATTCACCAGCTTATCTATATGAAACATTACAGAGTAGTAAGAGGTTGATTTAACTCTTTAGCCAGATCATTGGGGCTCTTAGGTATCTTGACTGTTCTATTATCCTTTAGTCTAATTCATTAGATATCTCCTGGCCTAGCAGCTTAGTTTCCTCATCATCCAGCATGAATATCTTCCGCATCTTATATAAGCTGTAATAGAGGAACATAAAGTGAGTGATTTACTTTCATCTACTTCGAACCTTTCCATTCCAATAGTATCTTCGCAGCTTCGAGGAGATCTCCCACAGAATAATCAGCTAGTCTAATTATGCGCTCAGATTTCGCTCTAAAGGCTATCTTCATTCCTATATTCATCTGGAAAATTGAGAGATCGCTGTCTCCATCTCCTACGAAAGCCACCCCACAGAGAGGAATGTCATAGCTCTCAGCGATGGATTTAAGTATACTTCCCTTTAACTCTGGGGCTAATTCCCTTTTTATACCTATGACCTTACCATTTGCTATATTTAAAGTGGCTGATCTACAGAAATCCATGTCCAACTCTCTGCATACCTTTCTAGCTACTACATCAAGACCAGAGCTTACTAAACCAACTATGAAGTCATTTTCCTTTAGAGATGATATAGCTTCTCTCGCATGTTCCATCAGATCCAAGTCCTCTATCCTATTAAGAACTAAAGTGAAGTCCTTACCCCTCCATGTGGAGACATCTAGCTCAGCCCATCTTCTATAACTTATCCTTCCCTCTTCATACATCCTCCTATACTTAGAAGCTATTTCTAATGTCCCTAGCATCCGATGAATGAAAGACCATGAACTATCTATAGGAATTAGTGTTTCATCCATATCGAAGGTCACTAAATACACTTCACTTCACCTCGCCCCCCTGTTTTCTATCTTAACCTCCTCTTGATCTCCTAAACCCGATAAAATTCTCTTACCATGGACCATTATATATTTAGTTAAGGCTTCTGTAACTCTTCCTCTCATCACCAATACCCCCTTTATATTAATGTCACATTAACCCTACCTGATAAAGAATGGAGAGAGTCGTTGAGGATATAAAGCCTCACCTTGGGATGACCGTATCTGATCTAATTAATGAAATGGAGAAGGCAGGAGGATTCACAGCTAAATTTATCGCTGAGGGCGTTGTTATTCTGGAGGAAATGGTAAAAGACGAGGATTCCATAAACTTTCTCTCCTTCCCAGCAGATATAATCTCAACTGGTGTAAGGGGTATACTAGTAGATATGATCAAGAGAAATCTATTCGATGTTATAATAACGACTGGAGGAGCAGTAGATCACGATATAGCTAGATGTTTTGCGAGCTACTATCACGGTACATTCGGCGCTGATGATAAGGAGCTGTACAATCGAGGTATCCATAGACTTGGCAATATTTTTATACCATTTGATAATTATGGGCTCGTAATTGAGAAATTTGTGAGAAAAGAGGTGCCTAGAGCATTAGATGAGCTTGGAAATAGGTTTTCTCTGAGTGAGCTGCTTAATTTTTTAGGAGGTCGGTTATGTGAAGGTTCTCTGCTCAGGGCGGCTTATGAATCTCGCATACCAATGTTCTCCCCAGGAATCCTAGATTCATCCTTCGGTACAGCTCTGAGTCTGCTCTCTCAGGAGAAGGATTTTTACCTAGATCTGATCAAGGACATGCTTAAGCTTGCTAATCTGGCTTTTACTATGAAAAAGAGTGGAGCTTTGGTCCTAGGGGGTGGAATCTCAAAGCACCATACTATATGGTGGAATCAGTTTAAAGAGGGGCTTGATTATGTAATATACATTTCAACTGCTGTGGAATGGGACGGAAGCCTCAGCGGTGCTAGAGAAAGAGAGGCTATTAGCTGGGGGAAGGTTTCAAAAGAAGCTGAGAGAACATTTATACCCGGTGAAATAACCGCATTGCTTCCCATGATGTATGTAGCGCTTTTGGAGAAAATTAATGGATATAAGAGGAAGGGCAAGAGTTTGATCGGGAAGTTTTAAAACGAGGTATCATGAAATTGGTCTCGTAAGGAGGGAGAAATATTGAGTCAAGAACTGGTCTTGAAACTCATGCAAACTGGTCAGAGTGATTGGCTCTCATGGATACTCTTCCTAGTTGTCATAACTGTGATGCAATTCTACGCCAGCAAACTACAAGCTCAGCTCTGGATTAATGAGATAAGGAAGGCCTTATCAAAGCTAGAGGAATACATGAATGATGCTACCACTAAGTTCGTGAAAGAGGCCTCAAAATATGGTAGGTCTGAGGAGGAGGTAAAATCCCTTTTCCAGAGGATAAAGGGATTCTTCATCATAGAGCCAGTTACTTTAGATCCATTTGGGGCTGTAAAAAGGTTAGAACACTTAATTGAGAATTCTAGAAATCATTTAAATAGCTTCATGAAAGAGATAGCCCCAAATGCAGATGAATGGAAGAGATCTAACTTAAGGGATCAGCTAGCTGGAGTTCTTGCCTTGGACATGATATATAGGATAGTTAGGCATTACTTCATACTTGGTAGGAAGACTCAAAATCTCATATATATTGCTCAAATACAGATGTTATTACCCGAAATACTCAGGGCAGCAAAGGCTTACTGGAAAGCTGGAGAGGCCTTTAGGAAGGGGATACCAATAGGAGATAGTATAGGGCCTATGGTAGCTCTGAAGCTTATGAATAACGCTAATCCAGAAGAAGTAGCTGAAGAGATAGTTGGAGCTGAAGTAGAGCTTAAAGGTAGGAGGGTTTACGTCATAAAAGCTAAAGGTCCAGGATCAGAGGTAGGTAGACCCGGTGTCGCCATAGAGAGAATAGTAGAGGGTAGGAATGGGGACGTATCTTTGATAGTAATGATAGATGCAGCTGCAAAGCTTGAAGGAGAACCTACAGCAGAAGTAGTTGAAGGAATAGGCGCTGCTATAGGAGATCCAGGTCCCGAGAAGTACAGGATTGAGGAGGTAGCCACGAAGTATAATATACCCCTTTATGCAATAGCCATAAAGGAAGATCCCTTAGACGCCATAACTGTAATGAGGGAGGAAATTGCTAAATCTGTAGATGAAGTCCTGAAGAGGATAGAGCTTGCCATAGAATCAAAGACCCTCCCAGGTGATTTTGTACTAGTTGCTGGTATAGGAAATACTGCAGGTGTTGGAAATATTCTAGAGAGAGATAGCGCGAAGTCTGCTGAACCACTTACTGATACAGTTGTGGATGGTTGGAGGAGTAAGGTAATGGAGGCAGCTAGAGAAGGATTGATAGATAATAAATTAAGAGATGCTCTACTCTCAACCCATGTCGATGAGGAGGCTAAGAATATATTAGATTTGATAATAGAGATAAGAGAAAAGACAGACATATCTGGGGGGACTAAGGAAAAGCTGCTGGAAGAACTTAGAGAGAGATTAAGGGAATATTCTCATAAAATATCTAAGGGTGTTTCTAATGCCTGAGGAGAAAAAGAAGATTTCTCTTGGATTTTATGCCTTCTGGGCTGCTTCTATGGTGGGTATAGTGCTAATATCCCTCTTATTCTTTTACTTAGGAATGCAGTCTCTTAATTCAAATAACATGAATGATGCCCTTCTTAATATTCTAATGGGAATTGCTGGTATAGGCATCGCTGCTAAAGTGGCATATGATATGGTAAAAGCTAAACTGGCTTTCCAAGAGGAGAAACAGGAGATATTAACGGAGCTACATTGCCCAAAATGTGGAAGAAAAATGCTAAGGCCATTCAAAGAGGGGGATTATGTTGGCAAGGTGGCTCAAGATAAATGTCCTCAGTGTGGTACTTCAATGGCTATAGTTTCGGTATTCGCTAAGGTTCCTAAGCAGAAGAAAAAGTCATTCTTTACTTCTAGCAGCGGTGAAAAGGCTTGAAGAAAATAAAAATGCATGTTGTACCCTGCATTGTAGTTTTTGACAAAAGTGGGATAGTTCTTCTCCTAAAGAGAACTAAAAGCAAGAGAAACGGTGGGAGATGGGAAATTCCAGGTGGGAGCCTGAGATACGGCGAATCTCCTAGGAGAGGGGCCCTCAGAGAATTGAGAGAAGAAACCGGTTTCAAGCTCAGCCCCTTTGATATTAAATCAGTTGATACTTTTGGTATGTTATATCCTGAGATGAAGATGGAGTTTATAATACCCCTCTACACGGCAGTGATTAATGGGGCTGAGCCAGTCATAAGGCCAGAAGAGCATGATGATTGGGGATGGTTTACCATAGATCAGGTTAAGGAAATGGAGTTAAAGGATGAGACTATGAAAGGTGCCTACTCCATGATAAAGGCGGCCAAGAAAGTTATAAATAACAATTAATTAGTTAATCTATTATTAAATAGAATGAATGAAGCAGAAATAAATTAATTAAAAGGGAAAATACTACTAACTAATGAGCGAAGATCATATCTCAAATCCTAGCTTAGCTAAGGGCCATCTCCTAATCATGGCCATTAAGACGCCGATGCTCTTCCAGCCGATATCCTTCTTAGATATTGAACTGAAGCCTATGACTCTCTTAGTTTTCTTATCATATACTATGTAGGCATGATCTCCCCACTCATCTCCACTCATATAAACCCTATCTGCCTCAAATCCTTCCTTAGACGCCTCTATACTGGTTAGGCCAGCTGATGCTATGTGAATCCCGCCGAAGAATACGTCTCTCTGATATCTAGGAACTTTGTAGGAAGCTTTGAATCCTGTTAATGCCTTGGCCACGTTTAAAGACATTATACTCGCAGCAGTACCAATTCCCATATATATAGGCTTATTGATCAGCGTATCAATCACTGTAGCGTTATCCCCGACAGCAAATATATTAGAATCAGAGGTCCTCCCCTGTCTATCCGTCTTTATAACCCATTCATTCATCAATTCGAGTCCTGCTTCTTTTGCTAGAGCGATCTCAGGAGAGACTCCTGTCGCCATAAATGTCATCTCAGATGGAACTTCACTTCCATCTTCCAACTCTAATTTACCATCATATACTTCCTTAGGCTTGCCATGAATGAATTCAACACCCTTTTCAGCTAGAAATTTCTCTAGCTTGGCGGAAAGTTCAGGTTCAAGGCTTCTCCTTATTAATCTAGATCTAACTATAACCTTAGGCTTTGCTCCTATTGCCCTTGATGCATCAGCTACATGAAGCGCAACGAAGCTAGCGCCTATTATAGCGACCTCATTGGGTTTCTCATCTATCAATTTATGGACGTCTTCTAACTTCCTAAATACAGCACACTTTTCTCCTCCCTTCAGCTTAGATGGTATCGTTGGATTAGAACCCGTTGCTAATACCAAATAATCATACTGAAGTGTCTGTCCACTTGCCAGTACAACTTCCTTTTGCTCTCTTCTTACTCTTGTTACCCTATCCAGTATTATCTCAACTCCTTTAGACTCTATGTGCTTCGTATTAACCCAGAGATTCATGCCTTGAGTTACCAACCTTAGTTTATGCCTGACATATGGTCTTTCATCTCCTACAATGGTGACCTTAGCATCTGGAGCCTGATCAGCTATATGTCTCGCTGAGCCCAAGCCTCCTAATCCGAACCCAACAATAACAACCTTCACCTAGGCACCGCGAAAGTTAGAGCATAGGATACTTGAAAAACTTAAACAAAATTACTTTAGCCATATATAACAGACTCCCTTCCGAACATTTTCGAGCTCAACCATAGAAATGCGACTAAGTAAATTATAGATGATGCCAATGAGGTTGTTACAGGCATTATATCTCCAGGATTCACGATTATATCCCTTGCAAACATAGCTAGGCTCGATATGGGCAATATCCTAAGTATAGAGTAAATGCTTTGTGGAGCATAAGGTATAGCTATCATAGGAAGTATGAGGATGAATGTCAGGAATCCGACATACTGTTGGGCCTCTTTGAATGTTTTGGCGAAGGAAGCTGCTATGACCATAATAGCATTTCCTGTTAAACCACCTAGGGCGACTGTGATCAGGATACCTGCGGTTACATATGGAAGCTTGGAAGCTTCTATAAGCTGGGAGATTTGTGGATGAGCTACTGATGTCGCTTCTACTAAAGAAGTTACTGCTAGGCCTATTCCTATTAATGCAGAGAGGAGCGTTGAGATGCCGCTTACTATTGATAATATTGTTAAGGCACTAAATTTACCCAGAAGGATCTCTCCTCTACTAACTGGAGCTGTAAAGAGAGCTTCTATGGTCTTCCTTTCTCTTTCTCCTGCTATCATATCTATAGCGAATGTGCCGGCGCCTGTGATGGCTATCAGGCCCACCATCATAGGAAGTATCATGGCAGTCATTACCTCACTAGTTGTAGCTACCTTTCCAGTAGAAGTAATTTGTTTAACAATAGTATCTATGGGTCTTATGTACCTCTCGCTCAAGTTAACTGCAGCCAACCTCTCATTAAGAATTCTCTCGGAATACTTTTCTATTATCTCCTGTACCATACTCATAGCAACGGAAGATCTTGTGCCATATGGATCATAATAGTAGATTATATATCCGCTCTTCCCCAATGAGATGTTACGTGAAAAACCAGGTAGTATCTCAACAATTAGATCTATACCCCTATTGAGAATGAGGTTAGCGTAATTGCCTCCATTCGCTGTTATAGATACATAAGCTCCCGATTCATTGTGCAGCTTCTTTATACTTCTTGCTAAATCTATCGCTTCCTTATCTTCCACAACTACAAGTATCTTGGGAGGAACCGTTTTAGGATTCAGCATCATCATTGGGAGCGCTATAACTATGGGCATTATTATCATTGGCAAGAGCACTACGTTTATCATCGTCCTCTTATCTCTAAGTGCCTCTAAAAGTTCTTTCCAAGCCACTACTAACCAAGGCTTATCAGGTAGAGAATAGCCTTTCCGCCCAAATCCTCTAGATAGTTTGACTATCCCTGAAGATCCTTTAAACAGTTTCAATAGTCTCGCCCCTCACAAGTCTGATAAACACATCTTCGAACTCCTTTTCTCCCGCGAGTTTTTCTAGCTCATCCTTGCTTCCTATGTACCTAAGTTGGCCGTTGCTGATTATCCCTATCCTCCCACATAGCTTCTCCACCTCCCACATGTTATGAGTGGAGAGCATGACTGTCTTTCCTGAGGAAGCATATTCCTTTATCAATCTTCTGATTTCCCTAGCACTCATGACATCTACACCTAAAGTTGGTTCATCTAAGAGGAGAATAGGAGGCTCATCTAATATCGCTCTAGCGAAGGCGACCTTCTGCTTTTGTCCCCTTGATAACTTATCAGCTATAATGTAGCGCTTCTTCTCCAGCTTAAGGATACCTAAGAGATTATCTATTCTCATCTCTAGAGTACTCCTTTCCATCCCTCGGAGCTTTCCGAAGTATATCAGATTTTCCTCAGCAGTTAATCTTGGGTAAATACCAGTATCTTCAGGAAGTATACCCATTAACTTCTTAGCCTTTAAGGGCTCCTTAGCTACATCTACCCCTAATATTTTAGCAATGCCAGAAGTGGGCTTGAGTGCGCCATAAATCATCCTCAATGTGGTCGTTTTACCAGCTCCGTTTGGACCTAATAACCCGAAAATAATTCCTTCCTTCACCTTAAAGCTCAAGTCTCTTACAGCAGTAAAACTGCCAAACTTCTTAGTAAGAGAGAATGTCTCTATTGCTATCATCGAAATCCCCTTTAAATACTGTGTAAACCTCTTACTTTCTGATGAGATACCTCATCGTAGCTTCGCTTATAATGATGATATTGATGCTTCCTATAGTGAATAATGCTAAGGCTCAGGCGGCCCTATTGGGAGTCTCTAATACTGACGTCATAGCTGGAAGCACTTTTTTTGCCTTTTATAATATAACAACTACGAAAGATAGGCCAA
Organism: Thermoproteota archaeon; assembly: GCA_015522685.1. Lineage (GTDB taxonomy): Archaea > Korarchaeota > Korarchaeia > Korarchaeales > Korarchaeaceae > Korarchaeum. Next base: position 75,961 of record WALU01000032.1, read on the forward strand.
TAGTAGGATTTAATCTCTCTCTAATGGTCCCAAATGGATGGGAAATCTCACCTTATGGAGCTAGTGGGATAACTCCTAATGGAGATGAAATAAAGGTAGAATGGAAGGAAAAGAATGCTATCTACAAAGGGACTGGGGCATCAGTAGCCCATATTTCCTTCAAGGTGAGAGTTCCTTTGGAGGATATGAATGTAAAGAGGACTATCTTTGCCAGCGGATATATAGCAGTCAAAGAAGGAGGTGCTACTAAGAAATACTTTGTAACTGGAAAGAAGGAGATTTTTATTCACAAGTGGGAACCCTTCATATTCTTAAATCTCAGCAAGATAGAGGTGATCCCCCCAGCTATCTTAGTTGCATATGTAAGAGTGTTAACTGGTCCACCCCTCTATTCCGTCGCTATGAGGAATGTCCTGGTGAAAGTGGGGGATACCGCAACTGGCACTCTCTACAATGAGAAATTCGGTTATTGGAGATATGGTTATGCCACAGATGTCAGGATACCCATAAAGATACCGCTCAATGCTAGTGGAGGAATTCAGAAGGTTTATGTGACGGTGGATTATGAAGTAGCAGGACATAAGCTTAGGAGCTATGTAGAATATCCTTATAAGATTATGAAGCCGTCTGAAGTTAAAATAGATCAAATGAACGTACCTAAAAAAGTAAAAGCTGGTAAATACCTTGTCTTAAATGCAACAATTGTAAATCCTTCTTCTTTTAAGGCATTAGAGGCGGAGTTCCATGCAAAGCTAGGTGAAGATCACAAGGTCGTTAAGCTAGGAGATATGAGGGCAGGATCTTTTGCTCATGTGAGCCTGAAGTTTAAGATACCTAGGTCAGGACGAAACCTTACTCTAACGGTTTGGACAGCTTGGAAGCAGGAATATCCCGAAGAAATTAAGATGATGAAAGAAGGAACTTACAATATTCAGGTGATCAGTTCCTCGTCTGGAATCTCGACTTCTTGGTGGCTCATCCTTGCATTGGTGGTGATCGCTGGTGCGGCAGTTGAGTACTTGGTTAAAAGAAGAAGAAATAGAAAGGCTGAAAATTATAGTGAAATCTAAAGGTGAGATAAAAGAGCCAAAAAGTCCATGGGAATCCTTTAGGTTTCATATCAGAGGATATATGGGAATAGTATACTCAAGCGGAAAGGTAGTTTATCACAAGCCTCTTGCTTCTGTCATAGAAGAAGCACTGATAGAAGAGGGAATGGAGATAGGGTCTGATGAGGCAGGTAAAGGGGAGAAAACCGGTCCTATAGTAGTAGCTTCTGTTGCTCTAGATCCTGCAGCAAGGAAGCGACTGAGATCAAGAGGTCTACTTGAGTCAAAATCCATCCCCCAAGGTAGATTGGAGGAGCTCGTGGCTCTAATTAAGAAGTCAGCTAAGGCTTACGCTATCAAGATTGTATATCCAGACGAACTATCCCTTATCTGGAAAAAAGGGAACTTAAACGAGCTGCTGGCAAAATGGCACTTTGAAGTGATATCGAATGTCCTAAGCGAAGTTGAAGCTTCTAGAATAATTATAGATTCCTTTGACAAGAAGAAACTAGAGAATATTCTCTCTTCCTTGAGTGAGACAATTAAGGTGGTAATAGAGCCTAAAGCAGATGAAAAATATGCGGTAGTTGCGGCAGCCAGCCTGTTAGCCAAACTTTCTTACATTAAAAATGAGAAGAGAGGAATTAAATGGAGCTAATTTAAGGATATGGATGCTTATATCCAAATTTCCTCAGTAAATCCATTCTCTCCTTAACATCTTCTTCTTTCTCGACTCCCAGAGGAGTATCTCCATCTATAACTCCTAAGATCCCCCTTCCTTCACCAAAATCAGCCACTACTACCTTGAGGGGGTTAGCCGTGGCAGCATGCAGGGTAACTATCTCAGGTACCTGCCTCAACCTCGGCAGGATGTTCACTGGCCAAGCATTTTTCACCAATATCACAAGACAGTGACCTGCAGCTACCTTCCTAGCTCTTTTAACGGCGGCCTCTACCAAACCTGGATCATTTCCTGCCTTTCTTATGAGTCTGGGACCCGATGATTCGCAGAATGCAAATCCGAACTTTATGCTAGCACAGGAATCAGCTAATGCCTCATATACATCCTCAACCGTCTTAATAAAGTGAGAAGTAGCTAGAATTATGTTAGTTCCCTCAGGAGGGGCTATATCAGCTACTTCAAGTTTTAGCTCCATACTCTCGCCCTCTTATCGTTCTTCCTAATGTATCAAAAAGATTTAGCAGGGTATCTTTCTGTATCCTATATATTCTATATTTACCCTTAACAGTCTCCTTAACGAGGCCAGCTGCCTTAAGGTCCGAGAGATGATGAGAAATGAGGGACTGATCCTTTCCCAAGATATATGAGATCAAGCATACGGGCATATCTGTGGCTGCAAGTAGAAGAATTATGTCAAGCTTTGTAGTATTTGATAATGCCTTAAATGCCCAAGCCATTCCTTCTTTATCTCTTATACTCTCCAGATTATCTAGAGATCTACCCAACTTTCCTACATAATCTCTAATATCCTCAATACATCTTTTTGGTACCTTTTTGAGGATCTCTTCCGCCTTCATCATGTTTTGACACCATTGAACAAATGTTTCTTTAGATATATATCTTCCTTATCTTTAAAAATATCATCGAGCTAAGCCAAGTTAATATGTGGGACATTGCAATAGTCGGGGCGGGTCCATCGGGATCAACGGCAGCTTATCTACTAGCTAAAATAGGATTTAAAACTTTACTCTTGGATAAGAAGAACTTTCCTAGGCCAAAACCTTGCGGTGGGGGGATAACTCTCAAAGCCGGGAAGCTCTTGTCAGAGTTGGGTCTTCCTCTAGAACCTGTCGAGGCTTATCATAGGGAAGTAATAGTTAAAGGATATGATAAAGAGATTACGGTTAGTACATCTCCGGGAGGATATGCTATAGCAGTAGTTAGGAGAGAAGAATTTGATAAGAGACTCCTTGAAGAGGCGGTCTCATGGGGAGCATCCTTTCAAGTATCAAAAGTATATGGAATAAGGGAGAGAGGTAATGTAGTGAAGATAGTAGGAGCTGATGAAGAAGCTAGATATGTAATAGGGGCTGATGGGGCGAATTCTATTGTAGCAATCTCCTCTGGCATTAGAGGATCTTGGAATAAAGGAGATTTGATAATAGGAATAGAAGGCGTAGCTCCTCATTACGAAAAACTAACTTTTATGGTAGATGCAGCTCCCTACGGATATGGATGGATATTTCCGCGATCTACCGATTCTAATGCTGGAGTGGGGGGAATGATCGAGAAATCTAGCGAAATATTATCAGCTTTTAATATGTTTTCGTTGAAATATAAAGCTAAAATGAATAGATCTTGGGTAATCCCCATTGGAGGACATAGAAAGCCCATTGCTAAGGGAAGGGTTTTATTAGTTGGTGATTCTGCTGGATTAGCTGACCCTTTAACTGGAGAAGGACTGTATTATGCTATTAGAAGCTCCCTTGAAGCGGCAAATTCCCTTGAAAGTGGGGAGCCGGATAAAGATTACATGAGAAGGATGGAACCCATAATTGAAGAGCTTAGAAGCAAAAGAAAAGCAGCTAAGATCATAATACCGCGGATAAATTTCTTCTTCAATCTATTCGTCTCTTATCCAGAGATAGCAAGGAGGTATATGCTCACGTCCATAGGGAAAGTAGAGTTCAAGGATTTCTGGAGGTGGTCCATAACAAGAATTCCTAGAGCTCTCATAAGAAGCAAACTCGGTATATAAGCTCTAAATTCTATAATACTTGCTTCCTAATAGCATGATAGTATAAAGAACCTGAATTTATTACATTCTTGAGGTGCCGCGCTATTAATAGACTACCCACTTTCTTAACATATATCTTCGGGATTTCAAGAAATTCACTTTCATAGAGAAGAAATCATATCACCGTAGATGCATCTAATTAATTTTAGTTGACTATTATAGAGGAAGCTGGGCGTTACTCGGATACTCGAGACAGTACATCTTTTCCCTTCATCTATTCGTCTAATATCTTTATTCTCGAGCTCTTTGATTCTCCCGTTATTATCCTTCTTGAGACAGATCTCTCTAGCCTCTTCAGTTAACTGAGAGATATTGAGTGGGGCCTTGCTTACCAGCACCCCTAACACGCCTCTGATTATAATTGTAGTGGCTGCTATAGCGGCTCTCCCAGTAACAAAAAGGATCATCTTGGAGAGTTCTTAATCTTTCCATAGGATACAAGGGCTTTCATGGCTCTAGCAGCTCTTTCAGATTCTGGATATGCAGGTATCCCCTCCGCCTCGAACATTTCCCTGAAGGCTTTAGCATATTGCGAGGATCCAACGTCCATTGCCACCACTGGCTTATCATAGCTCTTAGATAAGCCTGCTAATCTATTTGGAAGATTGGTGGTCACTCCTGGGACATGATGAAGGGCAAGAATCATTATACCATCTACATTATCATCCTCTAAGAGTATCCTCATAGTCTCTACGAAGGAATCATCTGTTGCGCTGCCTGTTAAGTCTATTGGGTCGATAGTAGCTGCAATAGGGGGGATTATCCTTTTTTCCTTGAGATTTTGAAATATGTTCTGGCTTTCTTCAGATAAATTAGCTAGTTTGAGGCCCAAAGCCTCAGTTTCATCTGCAGCCATGACGCCTACGCCTCCTCCATCTGTCAAAATAGCTATCCTATTCCCCCTAGCAGGAGGCTGCATTACTAGAGCTTTAGCAACATCGAAGAGCTCCTCCATATCTCTAACCCTAATCACACCTGCCTGCTTAAAGGCAGCATCATAAACATTATCACTACCAGCCATGGCAGCGGTATGTGAATTCGCTGCTCTTGCTCCAGCACTTGTTCTTCCTGCCTTAAAGATCACTATAGGCTTTTCTTTCGTTATCTCTCTAGCTAACTTTAAGAATTCCCTTCCCCTATCTATTGACTCGGCATATATGAGGATTACCTTTGTCTCCTCATCTCTCCTAAGATATTCTAGAACATCAACCTCATCTACATCCAATTTGTTGCCATAGCTAATGAATTTAGCTAGGCCAATTCCTTCACCATGCATGTAATCAAGACAGGCAACGCCAAAAGCTCCAGATTGAGTGCTTAGTGATATATTGCCAGGTTTCGGTCTAGGAGATGATATATATTTCTTGTCTAGGAACTCCTTCTCTACAGGTAAAAACATGGTATCTACTCCAGTTGATGGGACAACCACACCGACGCAGTTAGGACCTATAACTCTCATCTCATATCTATCCCTAAGAGCTTCAAGTTCCCTCTGGAGTTCTACTCCTTCTCCACCTACCTCCGCAAAGCCACCACTTATAACTATGACATTCTTTATTCCCCTCTTTCCACAATCCTCCATGGCCGAAGGAGTGTACTTAGCAGGTGTTACTAAAATAGCTAGATCTGGGGCATCAGGTAGTTCTAAGATAGACTTGTAAGTAGGTACGCCAAGTATCATCTCATTCGATTTAGGATTTACGGCATACAGCTTCCCCTTATAGATACCCATTTGTGAATTTTCGACCAATATCCTCAACAGCTCATAGCCTATCTTTCTTGGAGTTCTAGAGGCACCTACAATTGCCATGGACCTAGGATTGAAGAAACTATCTAGCGAAGACACCTTATTCACCAGGAAGTATAACCCAATCTTAATAAAGAGATTTCACTGGCATATCACTTAAGCTAAAAGCCATCTGAAATATACCTAAAAAAAGAAAAAGGTCCGAGTGAGGGGAAACAGGAATCTTATGTCCTCCAAACTGCCCTGATGGCCAGCTCTATATCATCACCGGTTACGGTCTTCCTATTGGCGTGCTTAGCTAAACTAACAGCATGCCTGCTTGTTTCGGTGGCAAACTTCTCCATATAGCGCTCCAGCCTCTCAACGGCAGCATCGCTTACCCTTTCAGCACCTGCCTCCCGGATTATCCTCCCAATGGGAGCTAAAGGTAGATACCTTGTCTTAGGCATAAGAAAAGGTATCTCATGTTAAATAAAAAATTTACTCTTCTATTGCAAGTGAGGTTTGTAGTAGAACATTTCATTTATAATGAAGATCATCATCTGTTACTATGAAATCCACTTAATTTAACAAGTGGGATCTTGGAAATCAGAGAAATTACTGGATTTCATTGGGTATGATTAGAGGTATTATCGTTTATAAGGAAGAAATTAAGAATAAGCAAAATAGCTACCTCATCCTGGGACATGAGCCTCACATAAGCAGATTGGAAATTGGCGAAAACGACTGTCCTACTATAAACTTTGTAGAGTCTTATACTATAAAGAGAATTGCTATTTACTACTCTATTCTAACTTCCTAAGCAGCAGGTAAGGGTCATTTGATTCAGATGGAAATTCTTCTATCTTCTCATTCACTATAATAGATCTTCCCTTACCTTTCAGTTTCCCTATAATGCTAACTGGGAAGCCATGCGACTCTATCAATTCCCTTAGAAAATCTAGGGGAGAATTTCTAGGAATTGCCGCTAATATAACACCCGAGCTAGAAGCAGCCAAAGGATCAAAGTTTAAGATCTCTCCTAGCCTAACAAGCTCCGGTGGGAATAGAAAGCTTTTCCTTCTCACAATAAAGCCAAGCCCAGATGCATCAGCGAAATCATTAAGGAGTCTTACCATGCCACCTTCTGCCCCATCTTTCATTCCATTGACTCTAGAGAACATAGCTAGGTCTCTCGCCTTATCAACAACCGTTAGCATCCATCTAGCTCTTCTCCATCTCTCTACCGTTATCCTATCAGAGACCCTCTGAAGAACTTCTGGATTAAAATGAGCTGCTCCATAAAGGAACTCCGCTCCTAGAATGCCTACAAGCATTAACAAATCTCCTTCCTTAGCCAATTTAGGAGATATTATTTTCCTCGCCTCTCCTATAACTGTAGTCGCAACTACAGGCTCGTTGATTGAGTCATACCATCCTGTATGACCTGTGATTATAGAAACATTATACCTATAAGCCTCCCAATTTAGATCTTCAGCGATCTTGACTGCCTTTTCTTCCTTAAAACCTGAGGGGAGGAGGATTGTGCTAGTCATAATGCGAGGTTTTGCTCCTAAAACTGCTACATCTGATGCGGAAAAATGGAACCCAAAGTAACCTATATCATCTAATGGAACCCCCAAAGATGGGTCTGCAGCATATACTCTAGTGAGACCCATCAATCTCTCTGCTCCCGCATCAAGATTAGGATTTGGAGGAATATATATATTGCTGTTTAGCTTACCTACCAGCCTAGTTATCCTCTCAAGCAAGGCTTTCCTCGCCTTTCCTCTCATTTTGAGTTATGCAAGGAGTTTTAATGATAACTTTTTTGAATGAGCCTTTCACTACTCAAGCAATGAGAGTAGCTATACAGGGAGAGAAAGGATCCTACAGTGATGAGGCTGCTAGAAAATTCTTCGGAGATTACGAGGCAATCTATAACAGGTTTTTAGAGGAAGTCTTTGACTCAGTAGCTTCTAAAGAAGCTGATTATGGAATAATTCCAGTTGAGAATTCAACAACCGGTAGTATAAGGAAGGCTCTCGATCTTCTTCTTGAGAACGATGCTAAGGTAATCGGAGAGATAGAGGTCAGAGTTAGACATGCCCTTTTATCAGTAAAGAGTGCTAATTTAGAAGATATAAAAGTAATTTACTCGCACCCTGAAGCCATCTCTCAGTGTGAGAGATTTCTCAGGTCTAGAAAATGGACTGTAATCCCCAGCTTTGATACAGCAGGTGCGGCAAGGGAAGTAGCTAGGCTAGGAGATCCCAGGAAAGCAGCCATAGCAGGAGAACAAGCGGCAGGTATATACAAACTCAATATCTTAGCTAGGGATATACAAGACCTATATCACAACACAACTCGCTTCTTTGTGGTGAGCAGAGAAGGGAAATGGATTGATAAGGAAGCAGATACAACTTCTCTATTCTTCGCAACTAGGCATATACCGGGAGCCCTATGGAGAGCTCTAGGCGCCTTTGCAAGGAGGAGTATAAATCTTCTGTGGCTTGAATCTAGGCCCATAAGGAAAGAACCTTGGAATTATTCCTTTTTCGTGGAGTTTGAAGGTTCTTTATCAAGTGAGAATATCAAAGAAGCTCTAGATGAGCTGAAAGATCGTACCCTATGGTTAAAGGTTCTTGGAAGCTATAAAAAAAATAAGATTTAGCTAAGCTAAGATATATTAGTGGGGAGAAGGTGTTATGACTAGGATAGCGATTCTAGTTTAACGATCAAGTGGAAGATGATGAGTTTGCTATCTCCTTTACTATTTTAAATGGAAAGGACCTGATATCATAATAGGTCACCCATTAGAGGAGTTCGGCAGCAAATATGGTTACAGAAAATGGAAAACTGACATAAGAGCTTCGGAGATAGAGCCTAGTGAACTGTATGTATGCATTATACCGTAAGGCTACAGTCCAGACAAGCTAAGATTGGATAAGTCCACTCCTCAACCTTGTGAGAGAGTTGATCAATACTGAGGCGGAATGGATCGATGAAGCCATGGTTATCGATAGAAGTCTAATAATCTTTAGGCATCCCTCAGATATTCCAGAATTCGTTGAAGCGATAGGAAGGATTTTACTCCATTAGCTCCTCTCTAAATTTTCCATTCAGATTTCTAATCTCCTCCTCATTTTTTACACTCGAATATAAGTCCAATCTCTGCTTATTTATGTATATGAACTCCATTCCCCATTTAAATGGATTGAGTAGCCTTAAAGAGTCTTCTTGATTCTTAGTTATGTAAAGGGCAGATGCAAGGGCTTCTACAGTTGATAGATATTCTGGTATACCATAATTTATCGGATTGGCTGCAACAAGAAAAGGAAGCCTTCTATATATTCCCCTCGGCCATTTGACTTCTTTGATTCTCCTCCAAGAGGCATCTACAGCCAATATGCCCTTGGCGACTTCTGCATCCAAAGGACTAAGGTATTTTCTAGAAAAAGGATTTAATACTATGAGCCCACGAACAGGCCTGTATCTCTCAGCTAATCTGAGCCTTAAAAGTTTAGATCCTGTTGCCTTTTTAGGATCATCCTGTCTAAGCCTCAGAATATAAACTTTCATTGCTTCATTCACTTAAGTTTCTCAAGCACGATAAATGTGACAGTATTCTCTATACCTTCCTGACTTCTCAGGCTTTCTATTATCCTCGCTAATTCGAAGGTATTAGCGGCCTCTACCCTGAGCAGAAAGTCAAATTCACCTGTTACGTAGAATACCTCCTTAACTTTGTCATTCTCTGAAAATATCTTCTTCAAATCGATGGTACTTGAAGGTCTGACACTTATAGCTATGAATGCCTCCAACATTCCCATACTTATCCCTCTTCGCTCCAAGCATAGTAGTAATAGGCTTCTAATAAATTACTCTTTACATTTAATTACATGGAATGTATGGAGCATTGCTATCTGAGAGTCATTTCAGATATGAGATGCTAGTCATCCATAGCTAGATTTTATAGTCGTCAAATGTCGTTTTAAGCTTCTGCAATAATCGCTTGTATAGAAGCTACATGCCTACTTGTCTAAGGTGATATAATGAACCAGCAAACCTTCCTAAGAGTAGATAAGAACCTCATCGATGTCATCGATGCCTTAGTGTTGGAAGGTATGTTTAAAAGTAGATCAAGAGCTATAAAAGCAGCTCTTATGGGCTTTATAAGAACCAAGAATGCTGAGAGAGTTAGAGCTATTTATGAGGAATTCATATCTGAAGCCATTTCTAATTTCCGAAGGTGATTATTTCCAGGCATGTTTCACCTATTGCCTCGATTTCTTTGGTAAGTTTTTATTTTTTGTATGAATAATCAAGGATAAAAGATGCTACTTAACCTTAACTAAAAATTATTATCAATATTAGCATTCATCCTACTCTATCTTCTTTTTCCTCTCTCTTTCATAGAAAACATAGAGCTTCTGCACATTCTGTAAAGCAACTAAATCAGCTCTTCTGCCTCTGAAGCTCAGTTTATCTAATCCCTCTAGCTCCGAAGCTACCCTCAAAGCATCGAACATTATAACCTCTGGCCTTAATGTTTTAGAATGTTCTATGCATGCAGTATCTGCTAGATTTATGTAATCAGGGTAAGACGGACCTCTCGTATGCTTCGCAGAGTACTCTGCGAAATTCTTCAAATATAAATTAAATCCAGTCAGTTTTATTACTGGTCCATTAATCGCATGAGGTCTGTAGAAACCGACCTCTACATCGTTGAATAAAGGATTTTGAAGAAATAATGAAGCCATTCTGTCTACATAATGCCTCTTCCTCCTTACCATAGATGAGAAATAGGAAATGGTGAACTTAGAGTCTTCATATTCATCACCATATCTTCCTACGTTTATGAACTCTCCTGGATCCATCAATAGCCATCCAATGATTGAATCTGACAAGAGGTCTGAGAGTATAGGTCTAGGAATGTCTTTTGGAGCATTATCTATGATCTCCATCAGCTCACTTCCTAGGAATTTGTACGCAATAAGGGAGGTGCTAATCCTCTTCACTAAACCAACTAAACCCTTCTTCTTAGCTTTTGCATGCTTCATTATCCTATGAGAAAGCCCTGTTATACTTGATCCCTTCCTTAACTGAAATATTGCATCGGCAGGAGGAAAATCCCCATCTCTAACTAAGATGTCAAAATCTTCTCTCCTTGAAATAATATCTTCCATAAGCTTTAGCTCTTCTCTTTTGGCCATGACTGAAGAAAGAGAGGAGTATAACTCTTCTTCTTCATTAAAATCTTCTCTAATTGATTTAAGTCTGAATATCGGTCTTCTTGCCTTAGGATATGTTACAGCCGCTAGAAGGATGAATTCAGCTCTTAGTCCTCTTAGAGATAGAGTAGGAGAGAAAGTGGAGTCTATGGCTACTATCTCATATTCCTTGGGAGGATCACCAAGCCTCAAAACATTCTCCCTCAAAAATCTCCCTAATTTATCATATATTGGAATGAGATATTTCCATGCTCTCCTCATATGAATCGTAATTTTCCTTGCTCTATCGAGAGCAGCAGAATATATATCAGGATCTAGGAGATCCCCTTTCCATTCAACATCGCTCATGAACCTTCACCGAATGTATGCATCAGTATGGGTCTCCTAAAGGGAGAAAGGAGACCAGTTACATAGAAATCTCCAGTTCCCAGTATGCCAGTATCTATGTCCCCTAAGCTAACTATTTTTCCTATATCATCCAAATCGCTCGAAGATTGAAGAGAGCTGAAAACAACGCTGTTTATGTTCGCCCTTATATTAATATCTAAGTCAGATACCCATCTCTGGCTGACAAGAATTAAGCCGATACCCCACTTCCTCCCTCTCCTAGCTACGTCTGATAAAGCTCCTGTAGGGGGCTGTCCCTTAGCGTATACCTGAGCTTCATCTACAACTATTGCGATGTTTAGCTTATCTTCTCTTCTCTCAGCCCTATCCATAATTCCCGACATAACGCCTCTCATTATACCATATCTTATGGGTAAGGTCTCAGAGCTTATGTCAAGTATTGTTAGGTCTTCATCTAAAATATGATCTATTAGATCATTGATATCATATTTTCTGCCATTAAACGAACTCAGGGATATTCCAGATTTCGCAAGTCTGAATAAGGACTTGGCTATTGTATGATCTTTTCTCTTGAGATATCCCATAACTACCCTCAAAGTGGCTATAAATGGTTCATCATCCCAATTAATATTCATGGGACTTATCTCCCTCAACTTTGATATGGCTTCCATGTCAAATTCTCCGCTTCCAAAACCTAGAGATTCCATGAAGTTCCTAACCTTCTCTAGATCTCCTTCACTATACAAGTAGGTATAAAGGGATACCTCGGCATCATCCAAGTAATCTTTTCCAAGGACCTTATTGGCCATAACCTCAGCTAGAGAAAACAAATCCGGGAATATATTGTCATCAGTTATTACCTGATCTCTAAAATATGGAGAATAGTCAACTCCTGTATGATCAAAGACAACAACCCTCTTGCCAGTCCTTACAAGCTCCTTCACCAAAAGCCTGACGAGATGAGATTTGCCTGAACCAGTTGCTCCAACTACAGCCACATGATAATCTATCGCTCTGGAATCTAGGGGAAGAGGCCACTTAGACGATGGATGTTCTCCTACAAAGATGGGATTCTCTATAAACGCTAGCTCCTCAAGATCCCCCCTCTCTACTTTATAGGCAGGTGTCCCGGTTGGTATAGCTGAGAGTATTCGAGGATCGAACCTGCCTCGATTGATCGATCCATATAGCTCCACATTGGCATTTTGATATTCATAAGCCTTTATAGCTTCCACATTAGTAGGCGTAAAAGGTGAGTAAGGCGACATGGTTGGATTAGCATAGGAAACTCCTCTTACAACACCTAGAAGCCCATTTCCCACAATTATTAAATCGTCTATAAGGACCTTATCCTCTAGTCTAACCGTGATCCACTTGGTAGAGGTCCTCCCTACAGCAAACCCGACTTTTCTCATTTATGAGATCTCTGCAGCTGGAATTAAAAAGGTATTCTGTCAACTGAGATATTTGCTTGAACGTTCTCCATACTCTCGACGGGACAATGCATATTTATGAATAGAGAGAACTATTGGAAGACGGTGTGTCTAATGGATATTGAAAAGGAATTACAGGAAAACAGAAGACTCATAGACTCAATAATAAAGAGCAAGTTTCCTAGGAATATAGACTCTAGCTATCTAAAGTGGCTTGCAGGAGATACATCCTATTTATATGATCTCGAAGTAGTTCAAAAAACTATATTTGATCCTATGTGGGATCTACTCTCAAGAGGAGGAAAGAGATGGAGACCTTGGCTCTTTCTAATCCTCGCAAATAACCTAGGAGTTGATTTGGATAAGTTTAGGGATCTAGTCACAATAGTAGAGTTACTCCACAATGGCTCCCTTGTTGCTGATGACATCGAAGATGGAGCCGACATAAGGAGAGGAGATAAAGCAATACATCTGAAATATGGGTTGGATATTGCTGTGAACTTATCATCAGCTATGTATTTCATGCCTCTTAGGATCTTAATGGAGATGGACGTGAGCAGGGATATCTATAGGAGACTGGTTGAGGCATATATAGAGGACATGATCCGCATACATCTAGGGCAGGCTACGGATATTGGGTGGCATAGGGGATTAAGGGATCCAGAGAGTATAAAGGTGGAACATTATCTACAGATGTGTGCTAATAAGACGGGGGTACTCCCTAGACTAGCTGCTAGATTTGCGGCAATACTTGCTCAATTAAGCCCTGAGAATGAGGCAAAGATAGGTAAATTTGCCGAATCCATAGGAATAGCCTTCCAAATACAGGACGATATAATCAACGTTATAGGAGCTGAAAAATTAGGAAAAAGCTTTGGGGAGGATATAACTGAGGGAAAAATAACATTGATGACAATATACACACTTTCAAGGGCAAGCGAGGAAGATAAGAGGAGGCTGAAAGAGATATTAGAAATGCATACGAGAGATAGGGCGCTTATTGAGGAAGCAATTTCAATCTTAAAGAGGTATGGCTCAATAGAATATGCGAAGAAGTTCGCTAAGGATCTTGTAAAGAAATCTTGGGAGAATGTAGAGAGCATATTGCCAAATAATGAATATAAAGAGAAGCTTAGATCCTTGGCTAATTTTATGGTTGAGAGGGAATTCTGAAGATTATCTAGGAGGAAGTAATCCCTTCTTGGATATGAATTCCAGCCTCCTTGTCTTTACTATTGATGAGAGGAAAACGAGGGTAGCAGAAGATATGTAAAGGCCGGTTAATCCTATGAGTTCGAAGGCAAATCCTCCAAATAGCGCTCCAATAGACCAGCCTAAAGATCTAATGAAATTTACATGTCCTAAGTATTCAAGGGAAACCTTAAGGCCCCTTCTAGATATAGAGACTAATATAAAGGACCAAGTGGCTCCATCTAGGATCATAAAGGCTATGAAGTACTCTAAAGGCGAGATAATCTTCATAATTACTACAGGTACGCTTAAGAGCATGAAAGATCTCATCATAGCTGAATAATTTAGGTTCTTAACCTCTCCTCCTTTACCGGCTCTCGAGTAAAATATGCTGGATATCAAGGAGCTTAGAGCAGATAACATGAATATCTCAGAATTATTAAGCCCTAGAGATTTTTGCACCCCTACCAGTTGTGGATATGCAAGGCCAAGTCCAATGAAAGCTAAAAATACCTTTAAACCGAATGGAACTCCTTTTCTTGGGATGCCAAGGAGTAAGTAAGATGGCCTCTGAAAGAAGGTTCCTCTGGTAGCCCTCGATATTTGAGCTAGAGTCCACTCCAAGGCTTCCTCCTCTGCCCTTTGGACAGCTTCTAACCCATCTTCTATTATGGGGAGCACTCCAATCTCTTCCTCATATATCTTCCTGAGGATCCTAACTACATTAATCTCTAAGGAGATCACTATCATAGGGAAGAGAGCTAGGTCTAGTATTATTCCAGCTAAAGCTAGCATGCTGATGCTTAGAAAGTTCAGAGCTGTACCACCAACAACGAGTCCAGAGAACCAAGCCCAGCCAGAAACAGATTCATAAGAAGATGAGGTGACGGAAGAATCTCCTAACTTATCGTAAGCATAAAACAGGCCTGAAAAGTAGGAGATAGGTGAAATAAAGGCTATTAGAAAGGATACAATTAAAGCGACGTTTATATCTTCAATCGTTAGGGCAAGAAGTGGTATTATAAGAGCTAGATGACCTAGCGAGATGCCTGTAGTGTGGCGATGTCTAGGGGATAGAGCCTTGGTCCAGATCATATTGCCTAGCATCAGTCCTATATACATGAAGAAGAAGGAGAAAGAAAGATGTTCCGGCCCTCCTCCATAATCTAGAACTGCTAGAGGAGCTAACTGATATATCATTGAGGAGAGAAATCTATGAGGGATAGAGGCCGTTTTCCACTTCTCCATTTCTCTTCTCACTTTCGCCTTCCAAAATTTCCCTTAAAGCTGATTTGATGTAAGGTCTCAGCTCATCCTTCAGGACGAGGCCTACAGCTATTCCCACAGCCACTCCAATTAATATGGTGACTGAGGCAACAGCTATTACTGTTATCTCCACTAGGAGGCCTGCCTCCACTCCCATCGCAGAAAGGGCGAATACTGTGAAAACGAACATGTTTCCAAACTTTAAAAGAGATCCTAAGATGCTTTTCCCAGCTACAGCTGATGACATGACCTGTTTCTTCATCAGGGCACCAACTACGAGGCCTATGAATATCAGAAATATACTAGCTAATATCCTAGGTGAATACCGGACGAAGGATCTAGTACTATCCATCAAAAATCCTGACCCAATGTTCTCAGCAGATATCCCCATGAATAAGAAGTAGATATACCATTTCACTAGACCAGCAATTACTCTAGAAGGACTTATCCCATATAACTCTCTCATTAATCCCTTCTTTCTAACCCATTTATCTAATCCTATAAATTTCCTCAGGAGTCCGCTTATCAGAATGTCAGCTAATCTCCCTATTGCATACCCCACAAGCAAGATGATTCCAGCAGACAGCAATCTCGGCGCAATAACTCGGAATGCCAGCCATAGGCCTCTTAAGGCCACCATGATGCCTTGAAGACCTTGCATTTTCTCAACTCAGCCGTGTGCTTTCTCTATTCCATTTATAAACATTACTACCCATATCCTAGAAAGAATCTATTATAACTGTAGATATATTTTATAGAATAATATTAGTATAATCTATGAGAATATAGTTTAACTATTTTTGCAAACTAATATAGCGTCAATTATTTTAACTCAAAATGGATAATATATATGCTAGAAGAAAAAGGTGAAGCTCAAGAATTCAATCATGAGGAAGTCGGTCCATGGGCTTAACATCGTGAGGAGCTATCTCTCTAGTCCCTATAGGCGAAACAAGGGCCATTTTAGCCTTAATCTTTATCTCGGTTATATTTGCTGCTCCCACGTATCCAAAGGCTGCTTTTAATCCGGCTACAAACTTCTCTATGACCGTTGCAACATCTCCTCTGTAGGGGACGAGTCCTTCAATTCCCTCAGCTATATCTTTTGAGGGCTTACTATATCTATCAAGGACGAATCTCCTCGATCTGGCAGAGGGACTTCCCATTCCTCTGTAAACTTTATACATCTTGCCACCTACTATAAGAGGAGATCCAGGAGACTCTTTAGTACCAGCTAAGGCAAATCCAAGCATTACAGCATCAGCTCCGGCAGTGAAAGATTTTGATGCTTCAGCAGGTCCTCTTACTCCCCCATCTGCTATTACAGCTGCACTAGAACCATATTTAGCTACTGCTTCTGATACTTTAGCTACAGCATAAAGTGTGGGAGCTGCAACGCCAGTAACCTCCCCCGTAGTGCATATACTTCCACTAGCTATTCCCACTCTCAAACCAGCGATATCTAACCTAGTTATTACTTCCTCAGCTGCCTCATAAGTGCCTATATTTCCAACTACTAAAGGAACATCCACTTCGTTGGTGATCCTCTTAGTTGCGGCTATCACATTCTCATTATGAAAGTGGGCTATATCAGTTACTAACAGATCGACGTAAGGCTCTAGAGCTTTAGCTCTCTCCAAATCGAATGGCGAAATAGCTGCAGCAACTCTTAACCTACCTTTATTATCTCTTGTTGCGAATGGGTGAGACTCCCTATAAAACACATCTTTAGCTGTTATCAATCCTACCAGATAGCCTTTCTTATCTACCACAGGCAATTTCTCTATCTTATACTCAGATATTATCTTTCTAGCATCTTGGGGCGTGATACCTGAGCTAACTGTTATGACGTCTTTTGTCATCACATCCTCGACTTTTAAACTGCCATTCTCAGCAAAATACACATCTCTCCTTGTGATAATGCCCTTCAGCTTTCCATCAACTACTACCGGCAGGCCCGAGATGTTCATCTCCCTCAGTATGCTCTTAGCTTTCTCAACACTATCTGTTGGAGATACAGTGATGACGTCCCTTATAATGAAAGATTCAGCTCTCTTAACAGCCTTTACCATTCTAACTTGCTCATCTACCGTACAATTACGATGTATGACTCCCAATCCGCCCATTCTAGCTATGGCGATTGCCATATTCTCTTCAGTTACTGTATCCATAGGAGATGATAGTATGGGAACATGAAGCCCCATCTCTCCTATATGAGTTGATAGATCCACCTCCGAGGGCTCCACTTCAGTCTTTCCAGGGAGTAGAATCACATCTCCAAAGGTGAATGCAACATCAGCATTAGCTAACTTATCCCAAGGCATATTTAGAGAGGCCCACAGGAAGGATAAACTTTTCGTTGGATAAGCTATATTAGAGTAGTGAAAAGATAATCCAGTTAATCTTCCACTATCCTACTCTTAGGTATGAGGTTGTGTAAAATATTACCGTCATAATAACCAGAGCCAGCAAAAATAGGACCATATTTGGCTATATATACTCCTTTTTCTTCCAGCTTGAGGGAAAGATTCTCCCCTTTCATCCATCTAGAAAAAAAGTCTCTATCCAGCTCCACTACATGCTTCAAGGCCCGCCTTCCAATGATCCAAGATCCTTCTATACTGAGTATATAGCCATAGGGAGCCTTTTTGGCTATATATACCCCTCGGATAATGTCCTTTACCTTAAAACTCGCTACCCCCTTAGAAGTGCATCTTATTTTCTTCTTTCCAGACCTAATTAAATCTATATCGCTTAGGTTAGCCTCAAACCATTTTCTAATCCATTTTAAGAACTCGCTTACATTGGCTTCCTTATTAGAGCTACGTAGAACCCTAGAGTATCGTTGTCCTGCGGATAAATCCTCATGGTCTTTCTTATCTCTCCCCCAAATTCCCAACTGAGCCACCTCTCAATTCCGGATCTCCATTTCAGTCCTTTTATATGGATATCCTCTATTATTGCGCCTGCTTTCATTAGGTTATAAACAACCCACTCATTCTCCTTTGGCTCTAGTGTACATGTAGAGTAAACCATTAATCCTCCAGGCTTTAATGTCCTATAAGCAGCTTTTGCAAGTGAAACTTGAAGTCTAGATATTTTACTAACCGATTTAGGGCTCCATCTAGCAAGAGCCCCCCATGATCTTCTTATCTCACCAAGAGAGCTACAAGGGGCATCTAAAAGTACCTTATCAAATATATCATGGCCCAACCTAGAAGAAACCAGTCTTCCATCCATCATAGTAATTATCACATTTAGGGATCCCATCCTCTGAATATTAGCTATAAGAGTATCTACTCTACTAGGGTTTACATCGTTTGCTACTATAACTCCCTCATATTTCATCATTTCAGATATTTGTGTTGTTTTAGACCCGGGAGAAGCAGCAAGATCTAATATCTTCTCTCCTGATTTAGGTGAAAGTACTATGGGAGGTATCATTGATGCGGCTTCTTGGACATAATAGAAACCGAGCTGATGCCACTCAGTATTGCCTAATCTTTCAGGTCCTTCTATGACTCTGTACCCGTTCCCATACCATGAAATTTGCTGTAACCTCCAGCCTAATCTTTCAAGTTTCTCTACCATCCAATTTGGATCGACCTTCATTGGGTTAACCCTTATGCTTGGAATAGGTTTCTTAGCCATAAAGGACAGGAGGATTTCATACTCCTCTCCTAAGAGTTTTCTATATCTTTTTTCAAATTCAGGCTTTATCATCTCCTTGAGTATAATGCTCATCAGTCATTATCTAGAAGCTCAGCTTTATGTAGGTTTTGCCAGATAATGCTTGAAGGGTGTTGATTTGGAGGACATCAAAGAGCTAATAATCAGATTAGCTGCAGAGAATGCCCTTAGATATGGAAAAGCTAGTCCTAAAGCTGTTCTTGGAAAACTGATTGCTGCTAGGCCAGATCTAAGACCCAAAGCTAAGGAGCTGATATCTATTGTGGAGGAGGTAGTGATAGGGGTAAATAAGATGTCTATGAATTCGCTAAAGGGCCTAGCTCCCCAAAGAAAAGCCAAGAAGGAGGAAGAGAGAATTTGGCCCCCATTAGAAGGTGTTGAAGAAGGGAAAGTGGTAACTAGAGTAGCTCCTGAGCCAAATGGCTATCCGACCCTAGGCCACGCAAAGGGGCTTCTAGTCCCTTTTATATATGCTCGCCTCTATAAAGGAAAATTTCTGCTTAGGTTTGAAGACACGAATCCAAGGGTGGAAAAGCTCGAGTACTATGATGCAATTAGAGAAGAGTTTTCAAAGTTGTTAGAAGCAGCCGAAAGGGAGCTAGGTCTATCCCCTGGTAAGTGGGATGAGGAGATAATAGAGTCCTATCACCTCCCAAAGATGTATGAATTAGCTAGAAAGCTGATAGAGCAAGGAGATGCTTACGTATGCACTTGTCCAGCCCATATAGTTAGAATGAAGAGAAAGCTTGGTGAACCATGCGAGCACAGGGATCAATCAGTGGAGAAGAACCTTGAGTTATGGGATAAAATGCTATCTGGGGAGTTTGGCGAAGGAGAGGCTCATCTGAGGCTAAAGACTGATATGAAACATCCCAATATCACAATGAGAGATCCAGGCATCTTCAGGATAGTAGAAGCTCTCCATCCCATACATGGAGATAGATTTAGAGTATATCCTGTTTACGACTTCTCCGTAAGCATTATGGATTCCCTCTCTGGAGTGACTCATGCCTTCAGGAGCAAGGAGTTCGAGCCTCATGTAGAAGTTCAGCTAGCAATACTTAGGAAGCTAGGACTTAGGGAGTACAGCATGATACAGTTCGGTAGGATAACCATAGAGGGGATTCCTCTTTCCAAGAGATACATACGTCCGCTGGTTGAGAGTAGGATTCTAGATGGATGGGATGATCCCCGCATCCCAACGCTGAGAGGACTCTTCAGGAGGGGAATATTACCTGAAGCAATAGTTAGATTCTTCTATGAGTTGGGGCCAAGTAAAGTAGATGCTACAGTCAACATGGATATAATAGCAGCAATAAATAGGAAGATCCTTGATCCCAAAGTTCACAGGTATATGTTCGTCCCTGATCCAATTAGAGCATCTATAGGTGGGCTCATTACACCTGCTGAAGCTAAAGTGCAAATTCATCCTAACTTAAAGAAGGTACGTAAGATCACATTAAATGAGCCTAGGGTTTACATTCCTCAGATTGATGTGAAAAATCTTAAGGTAGGTGACGAAATAAGGCTTCGCGGCCTAGCTACTGTTAAAGTAAGAAGCATAAGCCCTGATGAGATATCCCTGACTATGAGTGAAGATCAAAGAAAAAAAGGTGTCAAGATAGTACAGTGGGCTCCTCTGAATAGAGGAGTACCAGTTAAGATACTCGTACCATTGACCCCCTACTCCTACGAGATGATTGGGGGATATGGAGAGCCGGCCCTAAAGGAGCTTAAGGTCAGTGACATGATTCAATTGATTAGATTAGGATTTGCTAGGGTTGACCAAAGAGACCCATTCACCCTGATCTTCTCCCATAAATAAAACTCCCTCGTTATTTTCTATTGCTGAAATACTAGATAACTACTATCTGTATAATATGCCAGTATTAATTGATAAGAGTTTCATTTAAAAGGTGACGGGATTGATAATTATGAAGGGATAATCAATGAGATGGACACTGGCCCTCTTACTGGTTCTCCTTATGACCAGTACTACAATAGCTCTATCTAACAGCATAACTCCTGGTGAGTTAAAAGTAAAAATAAGTAAAGAGAGGCTCATCCTCAAGATTCCATCTCCTGCAATTAGCAATGGGAGAATCTTCACACTAGGAAATGACGGTAGCTTACTTATTGCCATAACAACACATGGGGAGAAGATTTGGTCGCATGAACTAGGCGCTAGGGTAACCTCATCTCCTTTAGTGATTCCTAATGCTCCTTATGGTTATGCGAAGAAGGAATCGTGGGTAATAGCTGTGACAAACTCCTTCGAGCTATGGGCCTTCGAATCCTCTCATGGGGGATTGAGAATTGAGAGGTTAAGGCTCCCATCAGCTCCGTCAGGAGCTCCTTTACACTACTTGGGTGATGGCAAAACGATACTAGTTCCCCTTACAAGCTCTATTCAAGCAATTGATATAAGATCAAAATCTGTTACTTGGTCCATAGATCTTGGATTTGAGCCTGAATATGTGAAATACTCCAATTCAACGGCTCTAGCAGCTGGAAAGCGGAAGGTGGCCTGCTTAAATATATCTAACAGAGAGGTCGCCTGGTCCATAGATCTTGGAGAGGAAATAGCCTCATATGGGAGCAATGGAAAATACCTCGCTATTCTCCTTGGCAACGGCACAATGGTTTCCATAAGAGTAGCTGATGGCCAAATCCTAGGATCTAGAGACCTAGGAACGATCCTAGGGTACGACATACCCGAAGGGAAGTTTCCAATAATAGACAATATAGCTACAGTAACTGGCTCCAGAGGAGTTATGTGCTTCGTAAATGTTTCTACATTACAAGAGACTCTGAGACCCGTAAGAACATGGACTAAGCCCATCAGGCAACCTCTTGCTGTAGGTAAGGCGCTGATTTACCTATCGGAAGGAGGAATCAGGATCTATCATTTCCCGAGAAGGTTCTTTCTTTCAGAATTTAAGGTGGATAGCCTCCCATATAGTGGAATAACCTTAGTTAAGTCTCAAGAAAATCATACTAATCTCATGGCATATGTGGACGAACTTGGATACCTTCATATAATAGAACTGCCTGAGTATTGGATTAAGGCCAAAGATATCGAAAAGCATGAGGGTGGATACCTAGTAGAAGGATATGTGTGTAGCACGGCAACTAGTGGCTCAAAGTATAAAATTAGGTTATACTCAATATCTCTTCAGGGAGAACTACTTGGAGAGAAATTTATAGGTATCTTAGGTCCAGGAGAATGTGGTGTTGGGTTCTCTACACTAGTCAAGACCAAGGGGGCTCTTGGACTTATAGTAGGAAATGATAGACTCTTACCAAATGTTCCTGTCGGAATTACTAGGACTGAGTGGATCTCCTATAAGCCTAACAAGAATGCTACTACCACTACAACTGCTCCTGCTACTCAGGCTATATCTGGACCCTTAGTTAAACCTATCCTCATGGCCATAGCGCCCGAGAAGGTAGAAGTGGGCGATGACATAGAGATAAAGATCTCAGGGATTAACGGATGGAATACGACAGAGTTAACGTTCTCTATAAGTGGCCCAACTATAAAGGAAAATGAGACATCAATTAATGTGAATAGAGGATCTTCTTTTGAACTCTCAATGAAAACCAAGGCCTTAAGGCCTGGAAGTGGCGGTATAACGGTCAAGGCTCAATATAAAGGCCATGTGCTAAATGAAACGCAAGTACCCCTCTCGATATCCATAGGAAAGATAATTCAGGGAATTAGCGCTCCATCTATCGTTAACATTAACGAATCTACTAAAATAAAGATAATTCTTGTAAATAAATATGAAGATGATACTTCTTTAGGCCTTAAGGTTACCTTCGATGATCAGACAAAGAATTTAACAGTAGGCCCTATGGCCGCTGGTGAAACAGTAAATCCAAACATAACGATAACCCCGAAATTCTCTGGAAATCTTAAGCTCAAAGTGCAAGTAATTGCTCCAAATGGGGAAATTATAGATAAATTGTCTTCATCCATCTCCGTAACCTCTCCAAAGACAGTATCAAAGATAATAACCTCCTCGTATAGGCCTCAAAGATACCCCCTCCCAATAGAGTATATAATTACAGCGATTGCTATGATACTGGTGATATCAGCCTTAGCAGTAGTTCTCGTCAGGTCTAAAGTGAAAAGGAAAGCAGTTAAGAAGGCCCCACAAGTAAGTAAAGCTAAGATATCCTCTACATCTACTAAGAGACCTCCTCCTAAAGCAGAGAAGAAAATGGTATCTAAAGTACCTTCAAAGGGAGGAATAAAACCTGAAGAGAAAGTAGTAACTCCACCAGAAGTAGAAGAAGAGGGGATCAAGATTCCACCAACAAAGGTTACAGTTAAGGAAGGAGAAGTAGGAAAAGAGGGAAGAGAGAAATTGGAGAGAGATATGAACGTAACGAAAAGAAGGCTGGAAGAGATAAAAAAAGCCATATCAAGATTAGAGGAGATAGTAGGCTTTGAGGTATCTCCATATAAGTTGGTAGAGGCGGAAACCTCCCTAATATCTGCTGAAATGAAGATAAAAGAGGGCAATGTTAAGGAGGCGGAGGATTTACTGAAGAAAATTGATGAATCCTTTGATACTCTAGAAGCAGAGGTGTCTGAGGCAGAGAAGTCGCTCATAGAAAACTGGAGCGCGGTAGAAAATAGGATAGATATAATGCTGAGGGTCTGGAATAAAGCACCTGCCAACATGCTCACCATGGTCCCAGTAGGTTTCAGAATCGCAGCGCTAGAGAGGTTTAGAAGGCTCCATCCAGACAGAAAGCTCGAGCTTAGAGGGGATGAGCTCATAGCTCTCGAGGAGTAATCTCCTATACTTTCCTCACTTTTCTTCTTATATACTCTATCCTACAGCTGCCATTTTCTCTTCCTTTATACCAGAATCCATTCCTATGGCCATTCCTAGACCCCTAAAAACAGCCCTCTCATAGAGCTCAAATTTATCTGTGACTTGATTAACAAGAGGAGAAGTAGGGAATATAAGATAAGATTTATTCTTTCTCTTCTCCTTAGAAAGGAATAATAGCTGGTTGCAATGCCGCAATGCCGAAGGCAGTTTTACCTACCACCTGTAAGTGATATGGCCGCGAAGCTTCTCTTAGTCAAGGCCCTCTTTGCTCGCATATCCTATACTTCCCATGGTAGAAATCCCAGCCAACTAATCATAATTAGAAGAATTTTACTAATTGTCCAGCTAATCCTACCTCCTCAATATCGTGTTCTAAGCAGATCGTTCTGTAGTGGATCTTGGAATTCTAGTTATCTGAGTATAAGTTCCTAAAGATAGTCGGAGATATCTTCATAATCACCATGTATTACGAAATGAATACTGCGATCCAACATGCAATCTGGAGCCTTTATATCAGTAGGTGAAGATAATTTACAGGATCAAGATGACGAGACTCGTTGTGCCGATAGAAAAGAGCAGTAATGAGATAAGATCCAACCGCATATCCAGAGGGTTTAGCTTAGCTAAAGGGTTGGTGGTGATTGATCTAAGCGATTTCGGCGTTGTTATGGATGCCTTTTCTCTGGACCTAAATAAGTTCGGGCAGGATATGATGCTCGATATACTTATAGGTCTGGATACTGATATCGTACTGAGCGAGGACATAGAGCCAGAACTCAGCGAAATGCTGATAAACAATGATGTTAAGATAGCTTTAACAACATCAGAGCATATTAAGGATGCTTTGAGAGATTTGTTGGCAGGTAGGGCTATGATAATACCAGGAAAGGAAATGCCCATAAAGTATGCTAACTAATTATATTATGCCATATGTAAAGCTTAGGATAAAAAGATGGGAAAGAAATGGAAATAAGTATTTGAGCTACCAAGTAACAGCACCAAAGAAGCTTGTTGAGGAATTGGGATGGAATCAAGGAGACATCCTTTATGCTTGTATAAGAGAGGGAGACCTAATATACAGGCATAGAGAAGAATATAAAAGAGGAAAGCAGACAACCTTAGAGTAGTTGTAGCAAGAATCCCTTTAAGTAGCTGGTCCATGGATGATTAGGGTCTGTGGGGTGATCTGGAGAAGCTCCCCTCTCACCTAAAATTTTGAAATACTTATTCGCGAGATTGGCGGCCTTTCCAATTATTCTAAGTAAAGCTTCTTTGGAAATAAACTGGCTACAGCTACTTGTAAACATAAGCCCACCGTTAGCTACTCTTTCCATGGCTGCGGCATTAACTGCTATATATGTTTTAGTAGCTCTATAAATCATATTCCTACTTTGGGCAAGTGCTGGGGGATCTACAATGACCATATCATAAATAGAAGTGTCCTTTTCCAAAAATTCCTTAACTCTAGATTGAAAAGGCATTATTCTCACAGAGTTTAGGCGAGAGTTTTCCTTCAATCTCCTGATAGCATATTTAGATTCATCTACAGCTATCACTTGGGCTCCAGATAATGCAGCATGTATAGAAAAACCTCCTGTATATGAGAACAAGTCGAGAACCCTGTTCTTAGGAGATACTAGATCGCCTATTTCGATTCTATTAAGTCTCTGATCTATAAAGAATCCGGTCTTTTGCCCTTCTAGAGCATCGACTTTAAAAAGAGCACCTCCTTCTCTTATGATTGAAGATATCTTATCTCCAAGTAATAATCCCCTTTCCTGAAGTAGATTAACTTCCTTTCTTGTTCTTGTATCATTCCTTAAGACAATAGAGCTGGGTCTATACACATCTCTAATTAAAGAAGCTATTTCCTTTAGCCTCTTATCGAAGCCTATAGAAGTAGATGAGATGACTACTACATCATCATATACATCTACTATTAAACCAGGTAATCCATCAGCCTCGCTATGTATCCATCTAAAGAAATTATCGAGTTTCAACTTATCTCTTAGCTTAAGAGAAGCTTCTAGTCTATTCCTTAATAAATTAGGTAAGTTCTCCATATCCCTCGATAAAATGCGAACGGCAATGGCTCCTATGCCCTCATAGAATCCCAGAGCTAAAAACTCACCCTTATTATCTCTTACAACTACTAAGTCTCCCTGAGCTACTGGTCCTCTAATTTCTTTCAACCATTTAAGGTATATGTTAAGCTGTCCCTTCTTTATCCTCTCAGCTCCTTTATTGGCTATTATCGCTTCTCCGGTAGGAGACCAGCTCACCCTCTTTTCCCTTCCCTATCTACTACTCCTGAAGTAGTCAGGATCTTTAGCTAGGCTTTCCGTTAGAGGTATGCTGTGATTCTTACCAACTAGCACGGTATCCTCGATCCTTATTCCACCCCATCCCCTTATATATATTCCAGGCTCATCAGTAACTACCATTCTCTCCATGAGACGTCCTCTCTTGCCAACAAGCAGTCTGAGGAATTCGTGAATATCTATACCAACACCATGTCCAAGGGAATGTACATAGTATTCGAGGAGACCAGCCTTCTTCAATATCTTTCTAGCTTCTATATCTGGTTTTTCAAAAGTTACTCCCCTTCTAATATATTCTAATGCTTTAAGCTGGGCATTAAGAACAGCATTATATCTGGAAAGGAAACTCTCAGGAGGCTTCCCTATGAAGAAGGTTCTTGTTATATCACTACAATATCCCATATATCTAGCCCCAAAATCTATTAAAAGGATATCTCCCTCTGTAACTCTCCTGTCCGTATTTATATGATGAGCATTGAATGAGTTAGGGCCACTAGCAACTATAGTTGGAAAACTGGGTTCATCTGCATCTAGCTCCCTCATATTGAACTCGAGCCTATTTGCTATCTCTCTTTCAGTCATGCCAAGCTTTATCTCAAGGGAATTAAATGCCTTCATGGCTATTGATGCGCTTTCCCTCATCAGGCTTATCTCATAGTCACTTTTGATTATCCTCATCCTCTCTAGCTGCTTACTAGCATCCAAAATAGCCGCGCTTTTCCGTCCTCTTTTAAATCTCTTTCTAAGATCCTTAACCATGTCTTGAGAAGATAGGAAATCAACAGCTATCCTTCCTGCTTTGCTAAAACTCTCAGCTATTACATCAAAGGCCTTTGGATTGTATACTTCTCTACTATTAAGCCCATAGAACGGCTTTATAACTTCAACATGGAATGGAGACCTCTCCTTTGCTATCTCATCCCCAAAAGCATATATCGCAATTAGCACGGGTTCGTCATATAAAGGTACAGCTAAGAGATTAGCCTCAGCAGTTCCAGAAAGGTAAAGCATGTTGCTCCAAGACCCTATTAAGGTCAGATCCACATTCCTTCTATTCATCCATCTCTTGAGCCTTCTAATCCTTACATCTAGCTCGCTGCGTGGATACATGCGATTCACCAGCTGTCTCACCTGAGAGAATGAATAAACTTGAGCATCAGACCTCTAAAGGTTCGCCCACCTCAGGAAGTAGTATAGAGCTGATCATCCTCCTAGGAACGAATATATCGAAGAGATCTCTATGCTCAGTATGTACAGGAACAACCTTGCTTGGATTAATAGCATCCAGAACATCTTTAATCTGATAGGGTGAAAGATGACCGGAAACGTGTATCCTATAGTATCTCTTCACATTATATAGTATGAGCCAGTTCATGAGTCTGTCAAGGGATAAAGCTGACTCCTCACTGAACGGTTCCGACCTACTCATCACGAAATCCATGTTCGGCTTTATCCCGAGCGGTATCTCATAGAGGAACCTAGTTGCATTATTTGTAATAATTACGTAAGAGTTAGCATCTTTAAAGAGCTTGGCTCTCTCCTCTCCCCATATAACGAAGTCTTCTCCCCTCTTATCTTCAATCTTCTTTAAGAATTCTCTGAATGTTTTAGGTTCCTTACTACTGAATTTTATCTCCCTTCCATCCCTCCCTCTCTTCCTTCTCTTCCAAACAGCATAATCTCCTAGGAGAGGAAGTCCGCTAATGCTCAGTCCACCCAGCCTATCAATCATGAAAGCAGTCCTCTCATCCATAACGAGCTTTCTTCCCAGTTTCTTTGTCACCTCATACACGGTTCTCATCCTATCCACGTCCGTTGGTGCTACCTCTATCAGCGTAAGGGAGTTAGATCGTTCTAACAGTTCTACCATCTTCTCCTTAACTTCTTCCTCAGTTGAAGCTTCGAAGTTCACCCTCTTCGGAGGACTCCTCCTCCACCTGTACCAGATCCTATTCTCTAGCACTTTAACAAGGGAGGATTCAGGATCATTCTCCGGAGCTACTTTCGTAGCCTCCATTATGAGGAGGTTTATACCCTCTGAGGCAGCAGCATCTATGAAATCCCTAGTCATGTTAGCCTTTGGGCCATGCATCCTCAAATCCCCCGTATAAGCAAGCTTTCTTCCACAACATTCTACTATGAAGCCGTATGCCCCGGGAATTGAGTGGTCAACATGAATAGGCATTATAGAAAACTCTCCTAAGTTTAGAATATCTCCTGTCTGAAAACAGTTCATCTTTAACCTATCTAATCCACTCAAGTCCCGTCTCGTCATCCTATATGTCTCAATTATCCTACGAGCTGCTTTACCAAGGAAAACCTCTATCTCGCTATTAAGCATGCGGAGGTAACCCCAATGATCTAGATGAGCATGGCTTATCAGTAGCCCAAGAGCATCGTATCCCTCCACCCTCCAGCTAGATCCTCTTGCTGGTGGAAGGAGGCCAACTTTGAAGTAATCGTCGGGAAATGAAGGAGGCATGAATGGGTACTGAAAGAATGCTTCTTCCCTTGAAAAGCTCTTTCCAAAATCTAAAATTATGGCTCGCCTGCTAGAAGAGGATACCAATATCTTATTTCCTCCTATTTCTCTTATTCCACCGTAAATCCTTACTTTCACACTAAATTGTGTGAGGTCACCTTTATCAATTTTTTATAAATTGTTTCATGGTGGTGCTCGCGGCAATTCAAGTCAACTTTCATGTAGCTCTCGAGATAGACAAGGATAAGTGCATAGGCTGTGGCATATGTGTTGATGTATGTCCTTCAAGCATATGGCTCCTAGATAAGAACAGGAAAGCGTATCCTAGAGAGGACTATGAACCAGATTGCTTTATATGCCATGCTTGCGCTGTCTCCTGTCCTGTGGGTGCAATAGTAGCAAGAGAAGAGATCTGGGAGAAGTAATAAGTAACAGTAGCTCTTCCCTAACTAAACTCTAACGCACCTCTGGGTTACCTTTCCCTCTCTTTCAAAGAGGCATAAACTCCAGTTCTGCATTTCCTCCCAAGATCCATCATCAAGAGGCTGAGATGCTATTTTTACCAAGTCTTTCTCTCTCTCTATATAAAGATTAAAATAATCTGGTCTCTCCGTAGCTCCCTTTAATGCGTAAATTTTCTTTCCTGAAGTAAGGAGTAATGTCATGGACAATATCCTCCTCTGAAACTCGCTTCTAACGTTTTTAAAGACATCAGTTAAGGACTCTAGGCTAATTTCATTGGCTAGCCTTGTTATCCTGAGAAGCAAAGCCTCGGAATCCGTCTTACCTAAGAGGTTCTTTTCCTCTTCTTCTAATCCCCCTATGGAGCCATTATGAGCTAGAAACCAAGTTTTTCCACTGCTAGCTGCGGCAAATGGATGAGTATTATCAAAACTCACATCTCCTATGGAAGCTGCCCTAGCATGAGCAAGGACTAAATCTGCCCTAAATCTAGCATAGAAACCTCTCCTCCACATTGGTAAGGTTTCTCTCACATACAGGAGAATCCTGCCCTCTCTAAAAGCCACAGCTCCCCATCCATGTGGATGGCCCATGCCTGTATCCTCTACAGTCCTTCCTCTGCTAGCCACGTTAGCTAGGGCATCTAGGAAATCCTCAACCTCATATCCCCTTAAAGGCTCTGCAGATAAGAAAGCAGCCATTCTACACATTGTAATCCCATAGAGCAATCAAGTCAATCTTTTTATACTATATCTCAATCTCATGATTGGTTGGTTGGCGGGGTAGCTTAGCCAGGTAGAGCGCCCGGCTGTTAACCGGGAGGCCGTGGGTTCGAAGCCCATCCCCGCCGCCATCTCAATTTTAAGCACTAACTTCGACTTTAGTTGGTGTACTGTAATGGGTAGAGAAAAGGAGTTCTATATAGTCTCCGGGAAGGAAGTGGAGGAAGGCAAGGTCACAGATGTATATTTTCTAAGGACGATGAAGGTCCTCAAGTCCAAGGGATTGGCTGATAAGAGAGTTGCCATGGAAGTTGCTGCCAGATCCCTCCCGAATAAGTTCAAGTGGGGTATATTGGCTGGCGTAGAAGAAGTAGCCAGATTACTTGAGGGCAGAAAAGTGAATGTCTACTCTCTACCTGATGGAAGCCTGCTGAGACCTTGGATACCAGTTATGAGAATAGAAGGCCCATACTCCGAATTCGGTCCAATGGAAACGTCTATCCTCGGCTTCCTATGCAGCCTATCTGGAGTAGCAACTGTAGCAGCTAGGGTAAAATTTGCAGCTGGTAACAAGCCTGTTGTGAATTTCGGCATAAGAAGGCAACATCCTGCCGTTAGCCTTGCCTTTGAAAAGGCGGGTCTTATAGGAGGTCTAGATGGATCCTCAGGTATTCTTGTGGAGGAGCTTGGCTTTAAGCCCGTAGGCACGATGCCTCATGCTATGATAATATTGTTCGAAGATCAAGTGAAAGCTTGGAAGGCATTCGATGAAGTGCTGCCAGAGGATATCCCTAGGATCGCTCTAGTTGATACATTCTATGATGAAAAGACCGAATCCCTCATGGCTGCTGAATCCCTCAAGGATAAGCTGGCAGGAGTCAGGCTCGATACTCCAGCATCTAGAAGGGGAAATATGTCTCAGATAATAAGGGAAGTTCGATGGGAGCTGAATATGAGGGGATATAGACATGTGAAGATTTTGATCTCTGGGGGATTGAACGAATACAGCGTTAAAGAATATTCAGAGGCAGGCGCTGACTCATTTGGAGTTGGTTCTCATATAATAGGAGCAAGACCAATCGATTTCGGAGTTGACATAGTAGAAGCCGAGGGGAAGCCTATAGCTAAGAGGGGCATAAAATCAGGGGCAAAAGACCTCTACATATGTAACGATCATCTTGTATATAGCTATGCGCCTAAAGGAGTGGAACCACCATTGTGTCCTATATGCGGGAAAACTATGAGGCTAGCTTACACAAAAATACTTGACAACGGCAAGCTAACGTATAAGATAGAGGATCTCAAAGCTTTGAATGAGAGGACTAAAAATATGTTAAGAAAGCTGAAGGGTCTAGGGGAGACCTTATAACAAATCATGTAGCCTAATTTCTTATTGATCTTTTGCTTGAAACTTGGATGCCAAGATCTGATTACTTAAAGAGAAACTCAAAGGCTTCCCTCAGGAACGCTAGATATTCCTACTCAGAAGGAGTAGTACAATCTTGCAGCATTCAACCTGAAGCAGGTGGCCCAGCTTCTACTGAAATACGCTCTGGCGATTAAACTTGGGTTCCCCAGAACTCATTCAATAAGACTCTCCTAGGGAAGGTAAAAATTGCCTTGGAATATTGGAGGTATCTAGGAGGAGCCCTAATGCTATCGGCAACTTGGAGGCTGCATATATAACCGCTAGATACACTCTCTCAACTCAAGAAAGAGGAGATAGAGAGGCTAATGAGGTAGTTGCTGGGCTATGAGAAGAATTACTGAAATGTCTTTCATGAAGATTCTAAGGAATATCAGAAAAACACGAGAAGTATTTTGAGAGATATAAAGAATATGCAACATTAGTTAAAGTTATTATGAAGGAGAAGCTGCGAGGACGTCAAAATATTCATATTTGAATGTATAGTTAAGGGAAGAAGCTACCATGAGCTAACGATATAGATAGATATCTTGATAATATCGCACGAAGTACCCAAAATCATTACAGGCCAAACTGAATTGAGATTAAAAGTAATTTCTGTAGTAGTAAGCATGAATGCTCCTCTAGAGATACATTTTATGGATCCTGATCAGTTTAAGAGCTATCTATCGAAAGATGGGTGATAGGTAAATTGGAGGAATCTAATTCTATCTATTTATCTGATTTGAGATAAACAGAGGCTTTATACTACTCTCTCCTTTCTATTCTAACCCCCTCCCGAGATATCTTTGCAGGGAATGCTGTAAAGGCTGGCAGGTCCTTCACAACCTCATGGGGATTTTCATGGAGGATTACCACGCATCCCCCCCCTCCGGCTCCAGAAAGTTTAGCTCCCAATGCTCCTTTTCGCCTCGCTTCCCATAAGATCCTCTCAATTGACCAACTGCTAACTCCTAAGGCATAGAGCAGGCCCTGATTGACATTCATGAGGGATCCCAGCATCCTCAGGTCCTCTTTCTCAAGAGCAGACCTTCCCTTCATCACTACTTTAGATATATCTCTCACAAGCTCGCTATATACCTCAGGAAATCTACTTTTGAGATGTGAGACGGATTCTATCATGGCTCTAGTCGGACTGGGCTCTCCGGTGCATGCTATTGCTAGAGGAATTCTCCTGTATCCCAGACTTACTGCTTTCATTTTATCCCTCAACCACTCGATCCAGATGGCGCCACCAAAAACAGCGCATGCTGGGCCTGTCTTGCTGGCTTTACCATGAATTATCCTCTCAAATATATAAACAGCCTCTATCAGATCCTGATTGCTCATACTTAGTTCAAATAAACCGTCAATGGACTTAGAAATTGCTGCAGATACGGAGGCCGAGGAAGCCATACCACTCCCAATGGGAACATCAGATCTTATATTCAGCTTGACTCCTGATCTAATATCATATCTTTCCAGCAGAATTTTTAGACCATTTGCCAGCTTTAACAAATCATCGTTAGGTATTAGTATCTTCCCTTCTCTCTCTCTATACTCTCCTAGCTCGGATTTAATGATTATCTCTTTCCCTACAAGAGACTCTGCAGTTGAGTAAGCCCTCCTGTCTATGCTCAAAGCTAATGCAGGTGATCCATATAAAACTGCGTGTTCTCCCAATAAGAATGCCTGTGAAGGGGCGGAAGCCGTAATCCTCCTAACCATATTAACCCAAAGCATTGCGGCTGCTATATGTAATTACCGTTATCGATTAGAGATGAATATTTCAACATATGATAGACAAAGGTAGTATATGATGTTTATTAGGATTTTAATGCTATTTTACAAGGTATAATGA
>WALU01000033.1 GCA_015522685.1 Thermoproteota archaeon
CTGACGGGGTCCGAAGTGGGACTTCTCTACAGCTTCCTAGCTGTAGATGACTCAAAGTCCCCTCTCTATGGCCGCTACTATAAGGAGGTGAAGTTGGAGAGGTTTAGCAGGGAGGAGTCCATGGACTTCCTGGTAAAGGGATTCGAGGAGTCAGGAATAAAGCCCAGTAACGTAGATAGGGCAGTTGACCTCTTGGATGGGATACCGGGCTGGCTGACCTTCTACGGGAGGCGCTGCCTTGACGGGGAATGCGACCCGGAAAGGATTATGGAGATGGCAGCTAGCCTAGCCTTAAGGGAGCTGAGTTCTCTACTGAAGGGAAGGTCAAGGAGGCACTTCACTGTCCTGAAGGCAATTGCCAACGGGATGAGGAGCTGGAGTCAGGTTAAGAGGTATGTTGAGGGGAGGGCAAGTCACTTTCGAAGGGCATCCTTTACAACGTGCTGAAGAGCTTGGAGGGGTTGAGCATCCTGAAGGATTACAGATTCCTTGATCCCGTTTACGAGGAGGCCGCTAAAAGGGTGAAGTTGAATGAAATTTGATCAGTGATTGCGCGGACATTAATGACGGCAAGTGATTACTAAGAGAAAAGGAGAACCTGTATGAATTCAATAGACCTATTTCGTGAAAAATGTGATCACATGCTGAATAAGTCCCCCCGCAAACAGGTGGTCCTTCATCAGCTCTGGAGTATCTATTAGAGCATGCTTCCTCCATTCGTCACGGTCTTCGTTTTTAAGAGCTGCCTCGAAAGATGCTACCTGAATAACTAGGTAGATATTGAAGATCTTTAAGCTTAGCAGGCGAATTATGATCTACTCAGGAAGGACTCCATGACCTGAAGGGTCTCATCCCTCTTTGATCTCAGCTCATCCTTGAGTATCTCAAAGGTCCTCTTGGTCTTCCTCCTTATCACCCCTATCCCTATGAGCATCTCTATAAGCTTCTCAGCATTCTCTCCATCCAAATCAGAGTATTCCTTGAAGTCATGAAGCCTCAGACTGGGGCTCCTCTTCTTCAATAATTTGTCAAATATTTTCTCGGCCTGCCTCCGATACTTGGGAGTCGGTCTCTGTTGAGGAACGGCCACTCTCTCCTTTAAGAGCATGTGTATCTGCCATGACACGTCCTCACCTAGATCCTTGCCCAGTAGATAGGCTAACGTATCCAGAGCCTCATCTGAAGCTTCAGAGAGTATTAACGGCTCGAAGAGCGTTAAAGGATAGGCGAGCATCCTAACTCCCTTCAAATTTCCCAGCAAATCATCGATTTCAATTTCCTCGCTCAGGTAATCACCTACAAAAGCAATTACAAGTAGTGGAAGCTTGTACTCCGACAAATACCTCTCAAACTGCTCAATATCCCCCTGAATCTCCCTCAGGTTACTCCTCAGCTTTATCTCCCCCAGAACCTTGATCTCGGGAGATCCAGTTATGGACCCCCTGTAGATATCGAAGAAGAGGTCAGGGCCCTCATTCGGCCTGCCCCTCCTCACCACGGCTATGTACTCCTTCCCGTCGATGCTCACCCTCACATCGGATTTCCTCAGTATGCTGAAGATCAGATCCTCAAGCGCCCTTCCCTCCCTTATCTCGCCCTTGGGGCAGCTGATACTGCTCGAAAGCACCTTCTTGAAGAAATTGAATGAACTCCTGATAACATCTGCCGGTTTTGCCCTCCCCCTCAGGTAGGAGAAGCTCATTCCCCATCTGAAGAGCAGGTCTATGAGGAGATCGCCGCACCTATCTAGGGATCTCCTCACACCCTCGTCGCAGGCATACAGAGCCTTAAGGGCCACTTTAGCGTACTCCGCACCTGCCAGAGGATCAACCTGGGCCTCAAGGGAGTAAAGCTCCATGATGCGCCTCAACCTCAGGTCCTCATTTATCAGCCAGCGGAGGGTCCTTTGGTGTAGGAGCATCAATACCACGAGCCCTGTGGTCTCATGGGCTACCTAAGAAACTGCTGCCAGGGATCTGACCGCCTCTCTCACATCCTTCCTACCCAGCTCCCTGAGGTTGTCTAAGTTATCGAATATCACCACAGTCGTCCTGAGGAGTGCCCGCTCAGCGGCTTGGCTTGCAACCTCGACTATCCTCTTGGGATTACCTGTGGGCTCATAGATCGTCTCTATATCCCTCCTCTTTAACTCGTTCTTTATGAAGAGAGCAAGCTGGGTCTTACCAGATCCGTATTCCCCGACCACGGCGTAGGCTCCCCTGCCCTCCCTCATTACCCTGCTCACGAAGCTCATCACCCTCTCCTTCACGGTCCTAGGATCGGCTAGAAGGGGTTCAAAGCTTTCTATTGGTACATCAACCGCGCGCGCTGCTGGTGAATAGAGGAGGATTGAATTTTTACTACTAATTAAACCAGAAGCATTCAAGGATTTCAAAATTGAAATGAAATAAATTAAATTAAATGAAACTATGAAATCTTGAAATATATCGCTACTAGCTATAGGTATCTGCGGCGATACATTCCAGAGAGGGGAAGTCATATGACCCTGTTGATTGTTGTGCGACCATTCTTTCAGTAATTCCCCTAGCTTAGTGGCTCCTCAGAGCCAGGAGTACGAGATAGAATGTGGTATAAAGCCTCCTTCACCCTATCCAGTCTGCTTTTCAGATCCATTCCTTCTACACTTATTTCCTCAGCAATCCTCGCTGGTTTTGGTGTTAGGACGTAAACCCTACCGGTTAGGAGAAGCAATTCCTCCAACTGATGTGATACTATCACTGTGGAGAGTTCGTACTCGCTCCATATCAGCCTCAAGGCTTCTCTTAAAGATATCCTAGCCTTCACATCCAGTCCTGTAAAGGGCTCATCTAATAGCAGTATCTCGGGTTCCAGTACGAGGGCCCTAGCGAGGGCGGCCTTCCTTCTAGTACCACCACTCGCCTTCCTAGGATGAAGGGCCAGGTCGCTCTTCGAGAGACCTACCATCTCTGAGTACTCCTTAACCTTCCCGATTAGTTCCTCTCCCCTCAACCCGCGGTACTTCAGGCCCAGCGCTATATTCTCCCAGAGAGTCTTCCATGGGAGCAGCCTATCCTCTTGGAATACAATGCCCACTTTACCCATTACCTTAACATCTCCCCTATCTGGAGTCTCTAAGCCAGCCATTATCCTTAGGAGGGTTGTCTTGCCGCATCCGTTGGGGCCAACTAGCCCCAGCACTTCTCTCTCCTTCAAGTGAAGAGAGATATCAGTTAGGACTGGTTCGGAGAAGCTCTTATGTACTGATGAAACTCTAAGCATCATTCCAGCCATCTTTTAGCCCTCCTCTCAATCGGTTTGAGTATAAGCTGATCTAAGCCTAGCACCAAGGCTATGAGCACGACAGACCATGCCAAGACTCCCGAGGCATCTGCTAGATTGTAACTCCTTATTATCATATAGCCAACACCTCCACTGGATCCGAAGGCTTCTGCAACCACGCTTATCCTCAGAGCGGTCCCCAACCCGACTCTAGAGGCAGAGACTAGGAGAGGGACCGAACTAGGGAGTATGACTTCAAAGAACTCGTCAGAGGGCTTAGCCCCAACAGCCCTAATCGCCTCTAGCAGGCCCGGATCAGCTGACGAGAGGGCTGACACCGTGGCTGTAAGGACATGTGGAAGAGTTACAGCTGCCACAACTAGTATTGGTGGGAGGGGGCTCAGAACTCCCATCACGGCCACGAGAACTAGGGACCAGACAAGGGCAGATGTGCTGTTGAATATCTCGGACAAGGCCTCTGAGAACCCCATGATCAGGTTGGACTTGTGCGATATTAGTCCTAAAGCCATCGAGATCAGGAAGGAGAGGGAAAATCCAGTGATGCTGTTATACAAGGTCTTGAGTACCTGGGCGAACAGTTCCTCCGGCCGCATGGACGCTAGGTAGACCAGCACTTCAGTGGGACCCGGAAGCATGCCCGTGGCCGAAGCCGAGATCCAGATCACTAGCATGAATGCACCCGCTAACAGCCTACCTACCCCGAATGCCATGCCCTTCCTTCCTCTCTGGGCACTAGTCATTGCAGTTACATCCCTCCTCCACTAACGGCAATCCATCTCAATTGCTCTTAAGGATTGTGAATGAGATAAAGGAGCGGGAGCGAGAGAGATCAGCCTCTCCAGAAGGCCCGAGATGCAAGATCCTTGAGGACGTTCTCATCCACCTTGAGATATCCTCCCTGCTTGGCGAGCTCCCAAGCTGTGATTATGCCTTTCTCAGCGGAGTCGAGGCTCCCTGTCCATATGGTAACCCTTTTCATCAGCGCGCTCGTCTCCTCATCTGTGAGACCGTACATCTTCTTTAAGATATGAGGCGCCTCATCGTTCCATCTCTTCGCCACCTCATCCCTGAGTTGGAGGAAGGCCTTCACATCGTCGGGCCTTTTCAGGAAATCCTCAGTGGCAACCCAAACCAGCATAACGGGCTGCTTGCCTATATACTTACTCGCTAGGGACCTGAAGTTCACATACTTATATCCCTTAGAGATAAGTTTGGAGGTCATAGGCTCCCAGGCAACTACAGCGTCAACATCCCTCCTCTTCAGGGCGGCTACCAGCTGGGGCGGAGGCATATCAACTACCTTATATCCCTCAATCCCGGCTAACTTTGCGTAGGCAAGGAACATGGCGAAGGTCCCGCTGGCCATCATAGCTCCCACTCTCTTACCCTTCAGCTCCTTGAGACTACTCACTCCAACTACCGCTTGGTTCTGCATCATCTCGGCTGCAATCACTTTCAGTTCCTTTTTGGAAGAGAGAGCGAACTTAGCATACATCTCTGAAGTTATGACTGCCGTATCAACCTCTCCTTTGGATAGGGCCTGAGCCACGTCGAGGGGCTTGTCAAACCTCATCACTTTCAGCCAGCCAGCCTTTCCCTCCATGAGATCCAATGTGCTAATCCCTCCCTGTATGGTGGCGGCGACGACTGGGCTCCTTTGTCTAGGTATGAGAGCGTAGACTATTAGTACTATGACGGCTATAGCAAGCAGATATAAGAGCTTTCTCATGCTATTCTCACGATATAGCACATCCACATAGTATAAAAAATATCACACAACCTTAAGAGAATAATTAATGGTCACTTCCTTTCACTAGGATCATTTGAGGTCGCAGGAATGAATGGATGGACAAGTGAATGTGAGATAGCAAATAATAATACAGGATAGCGGCTAAAGAATTTACAGCCAAAGGGAGTCAGCAGTAAAGTAAGTAAGTTAGATCTTTGTTGACTAACCTGTTCCTTAGGCACATGTGTGCTAGCTTAGGCGAGGTTACGAAAGGATGCCAAGCGATCTCTGGAGCAGGTAATGTCACGTGTGTAAGGCAGAACCATTCTATCACATAACAGAGATTCTTCTAGGATCTTTAAACATTGGTTCTTAGGATGGAGTATGGCATTGATAAACAATTAATTTGATCACGGAGGTCCTCAATGGGATATAATTGGAGGACCTCAGAGCATTTCTTAGAGAGTTGGAAGGAAGGGGAGAATTAAGGAGAGTCAAGGCTGAGGTGAGCATTGACCTAGAGATAGCTGAGATTCTAAGGAGAGTAGCTAAGGGAGGGCCTGCCCTACTATTCGAGAGGATTAGGGGTTTCGACGGCTGGAGGCTTGCGGGGAATCTCTTCTCCTCTTTGGAAAGGGTCAAGCTCGCGTTGGGCATTGAAAGATTGGAGGGAGCTGGGGAAAGGTTCACTAGGCTTATCAAGGGGCCTCCCCCCATAACTTTGGGCGAGAAGATTAGGACCCTGAGGGAGGCTACCACCTTCAGTAGATATCTCCCTAAACGCTCCTCCACTGCATGGAAGGATAATCAATGGGAGCCAGATCTAAGTAGGGTACCTGCTCTGAAAACATGGCCCAAAGATGCTGGGAGATTCTTCACTTTTCCAGTGGTGATCACCAAGGACCCAGAGACGGGGATACACCACCTAGGGGTCTACAGGATGCAGATTATGGGGAAAAATCTTACTGGGATGCATTGGCATATCCATAAGAGGGCAGCGGCCTACCAAGAGAAGTACTGCGAGGAAATGCCCGTCGCTGTGGCCGTGGGAGTGGACCCAGCTTTAGCATTTACGTCTGTAGCACCAGTGCCAGAGGGGATAGATAGCTACCTTTTCGCAGGTGTGCTAGCTGGAAGGCCTATGAGGGTGACGGAGGGAAGTAAAGGAATACTTATACCCTCTTCAGCAGAGTTCGTTATGGAGGGAACTGTTTCACCTAGGGAGACTAGGATAGAAGGCCCCTTCGGTGATCATATGGGTTACTACACGCCACCAGCTCCCTTTCCTATCTTCAAAGTCGAGAAGATGTATTCGAGGGAGAATCCTATATTCCACGCCACAGTTGTGGGTTACCCTTGGTTAGAGGATGTAATCCTAGGGAAGGCCGTTGAGAGAGTTTTCCTTCCCTTCATCAGGATGATCTTACCAGAAGTTATAGATATCAATCTCCCGGAGTACGGTCTCTTCCACGGGCTGGCTGTGGTTTCCATTAGAAAGAGATATCCAGGCCACGCCCGGCAGGTGGCTATGGGCCTCCTCGGACTCGGCCAGTTCTCCCTGACGAAGATAGTCATAGTAGTCGATTATGATGTCAATGTCCACGATCTCAACCAGGTAATGTACGCCGTGGCCTCCACGGTAGATCCCCAGAGAGATGTACAGATAATAGAGAACGCAGTGGCTGATGAGCTGGATCACGCTAGCATGGCCCCTAAGATGGGTGGCAAGATGCTAATAGATGCGACTAGAAAAATGAGAGAGGAGATAGGAAGAGAGTGGCCCGAACCGGTAGCCCCAGACCCAGAAGTTGCCAAGAAGGTGGACAAGAGGTGGTCGGAGCTTGGGATTTAGGCCCTATCTGAGGATGCTGAGAATTCATCACACCCTCTTTAGCCTTCCCTTTGCCTATGTAGGGGCCTTAATGTTCGGACTAAGTGACTGGCTCGATGCTATTATGATAGGAGTTGCCCTCTTCTCCGCCAGGTCTGTAGCTCTCCTCTCCAATGATCTCTTCGACAGAGATCTGGATGCATTCAATCCTAGGACGGCCAACAGGCCCCTAGTCACAGGGGAGGCCAAATCTCTAATAGCGGCGGTCCTGATCCTCATTTTCTCGCTGATATT
Organism: Thermoproteota archaeon; assembly: GCA_015522685.1. Classification (GTDB taxonomy): domain Archaea; phylum Korarchaeota; class Korarchaeia; order Korarchaeales; family Korarchaeaceae; genus Korarchaeum. Next base: position 7,137 of record WALU01000033.1, read on the forward strand.
CGCCCTAAGCGCATTCTACTTCAATTGGTTAGCGTTCCTCATATCCTTCCCCATAGTGTTGGCTGAGATCTCTTACCCATTCTCTAAGAGAATACATTGCTTCCCTCATTTTCACTTGGGAGCCATTCTAGGAGCTGTTCCTCTTGCAGGGGCTATAGCTGTGTCTAATAGCGTCTCTAATCTCCCTTGGGGCTATGCAGTTGCTCTATTAATGTGGGTGGCCGGTTTCGATATCATGTACGCAATTCAAGACATAGATATGGATAGCAGACTTGGAGTGAAGTCCGTGCCTGCATGCTTCGGCAGAGAGGCTGCGTTGAACTTGTCACTAGCTCTTCACGCTGGTACTGTGCTTCTACTCATATATACAGCGTTAAACGGCCCTTTTTCAACCATTTCTATAGTCCTTACCGCCGCTCTTCTGGGATACGAGCACTATCTCGCGAGAAAGGGAGAATACACCAGGGCATTCAACATGAATCTAGTCGTGAGCCTCCTGCTCGGGTTCGGACTCATGATAGATCTACTTCCCCTTTGAACTAGCTTTTATTTTTATAAATTTTCTTTTTCTTCTATAAGAAAGGGATTTTGTAGTAGAGACTTTTCACTCATTGACTGATTATCATCGAGATCACCATTTGGGATGATGATATAGTCTACACCTCCTAGCTATACATCAAAAAGCAAACTATCAGGAGAGAGCTTCCTTTACCATTCCTTTAGAGAGTACATCGTATATCACGAGCTCTACATTCCTTCTTCTCTCCTCATCTCTCCCTACCTCCTCCAGCACAAACCTAGCCTCCTTGTTGAGAACGAGGCTCTTTCCTGTATCAGAAATTCTTCCTATCCCCTCCCTTACAAGGATCCTTATCACCATGTTCACAGTTCCCGGACTCATTGATGGAGCTTCTACTCTCGCTCCCTTGAATACAGAATCGACACTTGCCACTATCACATTGGAGAGAGTAGGTATCCTCTTATAGGTCTTGACCCTCTTAAGCTCTCTTATAAGGCTGCTTAATATGGCTGAGGAGGCCTTCCTGAGCAGGGTGTCCCTGTCAATGCCAGCCTCCTCAACGGATTGACTAACAGTAGAGGGAATCATGAGCTGGCTCAGGACCTCAGGCAGATCTATCTCGAAGTTTCCCCTCTCCTTTATGAATGTTAAAGCTGCTTCTCTCTTAAGGAGATGGGTAACTCTCATGAGGCTCGGGTTAACAGGGAGAACAGCAAAGGGGCGACCTCCTCTTCTTATCTCCACCTCTACCTCCGATAGCTCTTCAGGATCTGTGTCCGTTATTGAGAAAAGGAGTAGAGGATGCGATTCTAGGAGTCTGAGAATCTGGTCCCTGCTACTCATCCAATATTCGCCGAACTTGAACTCCACTCCTATTCTCTCCACCAATCTATCTCCTCTCCTCCCGCTGGGTGGATCGTAGGTCCATATCAGGAACTGGCCATCTGAGATAGCCCCGTTTACTGCTAACCTCTCTTCCGAGAAGATAGCTATATAATCCAGCTTCTCCTCACCCAGCCTGACCCTGAATGGGAAGTTCCTCATCTCCTTGCTCAGAAACTCCCTCAGCAGGGATTCTACTACTACTCCTTCCTCTACCTTGGAGGGGATCGTAGCATCCTCCCTTACGTTAGCTAAGACCTCTTCAGAGAGGTCAACCAAGTTCTTTACTATCCCTCCTATCTCCCTCGTCAGGGCCAAGTCCTTTGCAACTCTCTCCATTAGAGGGTAAAGAGCAGGAAAGATTCTCTCTAGCAGGTAGGCGTGATTTTTGCTATAGATCATCCAGAGGGCAAGTATCTTCTTGGCAGCCTCCAGACCAGCTTTTTCCCTCTCTTCATCCGACATAGATAACCTGAACATCCTAGAGCGTTCGAGAAGCCTATTTGCCAACGATCTATCGCTCATTAGAGTCTCTTGAGCTCTCTTAGAGAGGAGTAGGATGACCGAGCCCTTGGCTGGGGAGCTGTAGCTTCCCTCAGTGATCAATCTGATCATATCAGCTAGATCCTCAAGCTTCCCCCTCTTACCTCTCTCCAAGTCCCTGAGAAGCTGGTCTACCTCATCCACTACCAGAACAACAGGAGCATTGATGCTCATGCCCTCAACTAGAGCATGCCTGACATCTGTTAGGGGGTCTATCGAGATGAACCTGGGTTCAGCCTCTCTTTCCTTTCTGATGGACCTGAGGAGTACTCTACCAAGCTGGGTCTTGCCGGATCCATACTCACCCACCACTCTGACTATGGCACCCCTCCAGTCTCTATCTCGCAGGTACCTAAGGATCAGATTTAGAGTTTCCTTAAGGGGACCGATACTCACAAATAGATCCTCCATCACGCTCAAAGGAGCTTCAACAGGTCTTCTGTCTGCCCAAGATGTTAAAACTTCTCTTATGGTCGTTGGCTTATACTTCCCGAAGTTCTCCGCTAGCGACCTAACCTCCTTAAGGATGGGCCAGTACTCTGAGAATAGCTCGGTCAAAGAGACCACCTAGCTAGAATTCTAGTTCTGGGTGGCAGAACCAGCTCACTGAAAGCCTCCCCTGTTATTCTATCCTGCCATGTAGCAAATATCTTACCTTTAGGTATTCCTGGGATTCTATCTAGGTTCTTGGCTCCGGTAATGACATCCCTGTGATTGTCGAGCGCCGGTACCGAAACTAGACCCTTTTTCCATAAGGAGACAATGATGTCTCTCACCTCGTCGCCGAATGTTCTTCTCAGGGAGGCATAAGTGACAGATCCCTTACTTCTCATCTCCTCCAGCACTCTCTCCTCTAGGGAGAGTGTGAGCACTGGAATCCTTCTCTCCTGCAAGACACCCGCCTGCTTCAACCAGTAGATCATTGCCCTAGCTTCTGTGGAGCTTACCTCTATCCCAAGATTGTTTAGGACTTTAGAAAGGCTTGAAGAGGTGATAGGGATCAGTTCTTCATTAAGTAGATTTATTGCTTCCTTTAGTCTGAATTCTTTTGTTAGATAAATGACCAGGTCTGATGAGAAGCTGTCAAGCGATGTAAAGTTCTTCACGTTCTTGGTTATCCATTTAAGGGTTTTTTCATACTGTTTTATTGTTTTAGAGCTCTTTATGTTGAATTTTTCTTCTATATACTCCGGAGAGAGATTAGAAGTAAGGGAAATAGCTAGCTTGTAGAGGTTCCTCAGGGGAAGAGGATAGAACCGTGATGATCTCATCTATATTCAATGGAATCTCTTGTTGAAAAAAGTTTTGATCTAATAGACTGGATTATTAAGGGCATACATCATTGGCGAGCAGCAATCCTAAAGCTCTCAAAGTCGCTACCTCAACCCCTTTCCTTCATCTACCTTTGTGACTGGATAATCGCCTAAGAAACTTCAACTTAGGAATCACTCTCCTTACTCGAAGTTTTCTCATATGCATTATTGCTCTCTGTATAGGGTTGTATACTAATCTACATATAAAACTCTCGTCCGTCTTCATCATCTTTTCCCTCAAGTGCGCGCGATTCTTTGCAAGCCTGATCTTCGTACCATAGGCCAGGGAGGGGAAATGGAAGAAGATAAATTAGCGATTCTATATAACAAGCTGTGGTTCCTTCAAACGATATGCATGAAGAGAAATGGTTGCTTAGAAGAGCGCTGAATAAAAATATCAGGTATGCTCCAGTTCCCATCTTTCTAAGGATATCTATCTCTCTCCCTTCTTCAGATATGAATACTTCAACCAGATAATTGAGAAGGAAGTAATAGGCCAAGGGGAGTTCTGTCAGGAGAACTATAACAGCGGACAGATAAGATGACATGAAGAAAGCAGTAATCGAGATGGATGGCATAGCTATCATATAAAAAGGCTTCCTCGCCATCAAGATAGATGCAAAGGCAAGTAGAGAGATGATTTTCAGTAGAGGAATATTTGAAAATGACATAGCAAGAGCCCTCTCCACTAAACCTGATATATACTCAGAGAGTTTTGTTAGCTTTCAAATAAGTTAACTTCATAGACTCCTAAGCTAAAAAGGAGATACATCCAACCTCGCATCCTTTCAGTCAGAGAATCTAGCAGAATAGATCCTCCGTAATATCCTACGTAGAGAGGCATGAACAATCCTGTGATCGCGAGGGGAAGGAAGGTCAGCAAGGCTTGAAGTCATGAGGGAAGGAGCAGAAGTTTCATGAAAGTAATCGCATAAGAGCTTCCCGTAAATCTCCAATGAATATTCGAGTTAAGTTTTGTTCGGTTATGCATCCTTACAAGAAGAAACCTCAGCGGTCTTCAAGATCCCTTAAAAGTGAGATAGGCGGTAGTTACAGATTTTAGTATGTTTAGGAGCGCGGCATATTGGGAAGGAGATAGGAATAGGACAGTCTTATACATGAACGACCGGGTTAAGCGATGGTATTTTGATGTGGCATAATCAAAGAGCTAAAACCGAATCAATTGCCTGAAAGTACGCCTTTAAGTTCCTTGACCAATTCTCTTGCGTTCTTAAGTACCTCTTCTGCTTCCTCCTTTGAGAATAAATAGGGCCTGTGATCAGCCACTTTCCTCCTCTGAAACAGATTTAGGTAAATCTCCTTCATCTCTTTAGCCTTTCTCTCGCCTAATCTTTGCTTGAGGGTCCTATAAAGAGCGTTTGCTATCTTATCATCCTTAGTTGTCTTTATTGGAATATAGTACTCTACAAAGAGCCTGACAGCAAAATAGGAGGCCGATACTGCTTTGTTATAAGATCCGTGCTTCAAGTCTTCCTCTACTTCCCTAAGAAGAACGTAAGACTTAGTCAGTTTTGATATCCTTTCCCCCTGTCCAGTAGAACGCTTCAAGGGCATCTACCTCATCCTTACTTGCTACTAGAGGATTTATTCTATCATTGACCTCCAAAGCTAGCTCCACCACCTTCTCCATATCCTCGGAGCTATAGCGATCCAGCACCACTAGGACGTTTGACTCATATACCTCTTGA
>WALU01000034.1 GCA_015522685.1 Thermoproteota archaeon
TATTCATAGAGGTAGCCAAGTTTTACGAAAGAATTGAAGCTACGATGGGAAGGCTCGAGATGATAGATTATCTGAAGAAGCTATTCTTGGAAACTCCTCCTGATGTCCTAGACAAAGTCGTCTATTTGACTCTAGGAAACATAGCACCAGCCTATGAAGGGGTTGAGTTAGGTGTTGGAGAAAAGCTTCTCCTAAAGGCTTTATCCATGGCCACGGGAATCTCTCAAAGCAAGTTAGAGGTAAAATACCCAGAAATAGGAGATATAGGCAAGCTAGCGGAGTGGTCTGTGGAGAACAAGGTAGCTCAATCATTCTTTCAGGAAGATCTCACGGTAAATAAGGTATTTGATACCCTCCTTAAGGTCTCCCAAGCATCCGGTGAGAAAGCTCAGGATATAAAGATAAGGCTATTAGCAGGATTGTTTAGCGATGCCAAGCCCCTTGAGGCCAGATATATAGTCAGAATAGTGATGGAGAGGCTCAGGCTCGGAGTTAGGGATATGACCATCTTGGATGCCCTTGCAGAGGCCTTTCTTAAGGGAAGGGCATTTAGAGACCAATTGGAGAGAAAGTACAATATATTCCCGGATATAGGGAGGATAGCTAAGATAGTTGCTGCGAAGGGATTTGAGGGTTTGGATGAGATAAAGATAACTCTAGGAATACCTGTCAGGCCTATGCTTGCCCAGAGGCTTAGATCTGCGCAGGAAATAATGGATAAGATAGGACCTAGAGTATTCGCTGAGTTCAAGTACGATGGAGAGAGGATGCAGATTCACATCTGGAAGAATGGAAAAGTAAGAATATTCTCTAGAAGGCTTGAGAACATAACTGATCCCTATCCAGACGTGAGGGAGTTTGCAGCCAAGGCTGCTAAGGGACACGAGATTATATTCGATGGTGAGACTGTTGCAGTAAATCCAGACACCGGAGAAATACTTCCCTTTCAGGAGCTGATGCATAGGAGGAGGAAGTATGGCGTTAAAGAGGCTATGGCATCTTATCCTACCGTTACTTATGTATTTGATCTTTTATACCTAGATGGCGAGGAGATGCTAGACGGGCCTTTGGAGGATAGAAGATCTCATCTGATAAAGCTGTTGAAGGGAGAAGGAGGCGAGAATGAGAAGATAAGGTTGGTGGAATATGAAGTTGTAGAGAATAATGTGAATGAGATGGAGAGATTCTTCGAGCATGCTGTGGAGAGAGGAACAGAGGGACTCGTCGTTAAAGATCCTGAATCTCAATATCAGGCTGGGACGAGGGGATGGTCATGGATAAAACTCAAGAGAAGCTATATAAGCAAGATGGTGGAGCCAGTAGATCTAGTTGTCGTTGGAGCATTTTGGGGCAAAGGTAAGAGAGCAGGGACATATGGCGCTCTGCTCATGGCATCCTATTCACCTGAGGAGGATATATTCAAGACCGTTTGTAAGATGGGCTCTGGTCTCACCGATGAGGAGCTTGCATCACTTCCTAAACTTCTTGAGCCTTACAAAATAGAGCATAAGCACCCAAGTGTTGTATCTAACCTGGAAGCAGATGTTTGGTTTGTTCCTCAGAGAGTAGCTCAAATCCTAGGGGATGAGATAACCTTAAGCCCAACTCACACATGTGGTTGGGGAAGGATAAAGGAAGATGCAGGCCTAGCCATAAGGTTCCCGAGGTTCATGGGATGGAGAGAGGATAAGGGGCCACAGGACGCCACAAGTGAAGAGGAAATAGTGGAAATGTATAAGATGCAGCTGAAAACCGTTATAGATGCACAGGAATCAAAATCTTCTTCCGAAAATAATGAGAAATAAGAACTTTATTAATCTTCGCATCATGATATGGAATTCTTTCCTGCCCTTCTTTATCTAGCTTCTCCATTACCTAAGCTGTTCATAGAAGAATAGAGAGCTATCTATACTTTCACACTTCAGAGTAGTAATATCATACATTTAGATGTTCATCTAGAAAGGCCTGCTCTAAGTAATCGATTGTAACATTAGAGTAGAACCCTGGGAAGGTCATAACCATTACTATCATGAATAGTTGCCTCTATACAGGGCTAACAATGATGGGAGGAGATGTATCTGATTTCATAATAAATAATAAGCATATCCTACCTAAATTATCCAGCTTTTGGGAGATCCTAGATAGATATAAGACAAGAGAATTGGAGTCCCTTGAGATAAAACTGAAGCCGTTCATAGCAGTCTGAGAGTGTTGTCCTAAATCCTAGCTTTTGGCCAGTTCCCTGCTCTTCAACTTCCTCATATAGAACTTTCTCCCTTCATATTCGATCTCTATTAACTTGTCCTCTTCCTTTAGCCTGTCTATGATGCTCCAATCAGCTCCCGCTTTGTTTAGAAGTTCTTTAACTGCATCTTCCCTCATGGGGTGAACCGATGTTATGCTTAATAGGTCCTCCTCTACATTGCCTGTGAAAGCGAAGGCATTTCCTTCATATCCGATGAGATATTCAACCCTATCTGGACCTAGCGCATTAGATATCTCCTGAAATGCTCTATTTATTACTTCTTCCTTAGCTGGTTTAACCCATTTCTCCCAAGGAGGTCTCGTAGGTATAGCTATGTAAGCTATATCGGGCTGCAGCCTCCCTAAAAATTCGGCAAGCTTCCTGAATTCATCTCCATAGTTTATTCGGTCTATGAGTACGGTCTCAGTCACTAGCTTTCCATCAAACTCTTCTCTAAACTTTATCATTCCTTCCAACATCTTATCCAGCTTCAGTGATTTGTGAGGCCTATCTACCTTTCTCCACAGCCCCTCGCTAATGGCATCAACCTTCAATGAAACGAAATCAAGCTTCAATAGATCTTCTCTCACATCTTTCCTCCAGATCAGCGAGGAGTTTGTTAGAGCTGCTAATGGTATGCCAAGCTTCTTTAGAAGGTCTATCTCTTTCCCCAAGTTTATATCCAAAGTAGGTTCTCCGTCTGGGACGAATGTTAAGTAGTCTATCCTCTCTCCTTCCTTCACTAGCTCTTTGACCTTTCTTTCAGCCTCTTTGAATATGTCTTCTGGAGAGTAGAATTCTCTCCTTTCTACTTCCATCCTAAGGGTTCGCCCTATTTGACAGTAAACGCAGGCATAGGAGCATATCTTATCCGGGATGTTGTTTATACCGAGGCTCCTTCCTAAGCGCCTGGAAGGTACCGGTCCGAAGATTATGGACTGCAGATTCATTGGAGTCATATAGCATCCGGTTTTAGGTCAACTTATTTATTTAACTTTATTTATCCCACTTTCTCATACTAGAGAAAGGCGAGGGTGTAGAGCATAATAAGAGAGGCTCGCTTGAGCGATTTTAAGTCAATAGAAGAGACGGGTAAAATTATATGGGAGGGGCACGATCACCTTCCAAGAGCCTTCCATGAATGGTTCAAGATGGGAACTTCTTCGTCATAGATGTGGATGGAAAGGTCGTAGCTACAGCTAAGCTGACTCTGCTCCCCTACGGAGTGGGATGGTGGAGGGCTTGAAGGTACATCCCTCTTACAGGAGCAGAGGATATGCAAACGAGCTTCATGGTTTCCTCATTTCCTATAGGGAGGCGCTTTCTAGAAGAGGAGCGATCAACAGCATGATGTATGCCACCCATATAAAGAGCAGGGCGAGCGTTCATCTGGGCCATAAGAGAGGATTCAGAATAGCCAATAGGTTTTATCATCTAACAGGAGAGGTGAGTGGAGATATTAAAGTGAACAAAAACGAACCGGTGCTCCCAACCCTAGACCTAGTACCAGTCGGATGGAGGTTCATCAAGAGGTGCAATGAATCCCTTGATTGGCTTAAGAGAAATGTGATATCGTTCGGAATGGATGAAGGTAGTTTCTTCGCGCCAAAGGGAATATCAAGCATATTCATGCCTTCCAACTACTTGAAAGTAGAAGATCTAATGGAGGGAATGGGGTCAGTTGCTGCTAGGTTTGGCAGAAGGATTGGTCTGATGATCCCTGAGGAGCTACCTCAGGTAGCCGAGAAGCCGAGGAAGAGAGGGTTTTCCCAATGGACGGGTCAGGAACCGGATGTGTTGGTCTTTGAGTTAGTAATGTAGCATGCTAAGGTGTGATTTCAGTTGCTCTATTTAACCTTCTGTCTTATACATAGAACGAGCCTTATTTCATCTCCTACATAAACGTTATATCCTGCTTTTTGGTTAGAAAAAATGATATGGAATCACTCGTTTCGACGCTCTTGATAGAGTTAGGTCTTCCGGCAGTGCTTGGTTTTATTATAGGGTATACTACGAAGAAGGTTCTCAAAGCAGCTCTTGTACTCTTTGGCTCTTTCCTCATAATCCTATACTATCTTCAGCAGAAAGGCCTTATCACAGTAAATACAGATAGAATGGTAAATTCTTTCAGAAATTTAATGGAGGAGGGCCTTAAGCATATAGATTATTTGTCCCAATTCCTGACATCAAGTGTTCTCCCTACGGGATCATTCATCGCCGGTATAGCCTTGGGTTTAAAGAAAGGATGAACTTTAAAGCATCCTGTAGATCTTCCTTAAAGGAAAAGGGAACCACGATAAAGTTCTAGAGGAAGTAGTTAAATGCTTGAAATCTAAATCTCGATAGTAATAAATATCCTTGGAGAAGAGAGAAGCTCCACTCAAAAGCCAGTCTTTAGATCAGCATGCAGATCAGAGATAGATAAAAGAGTGAGGCAACATTAAGCGAGCGCGACAGAGAATCTTTCACTAGAGGTAATATCAACACAAGACTTCATGCTCACTAGTATATTCAGGGAGGGATAACAATGCATGCATAAATACAATAGGTAATAAATAAGGATGGATGTATCTTATTAATCTCTAGAGATTGAAGATGAATTCTTGCTGATAAGCTCCAGCGAGAGATCTGAGGATATAGCGACAGTTGGAGTAAATGGATCCTTACCGTCAGGAATTCTTTACTTTATACTAGAAGATTAGCCAAATTCATTAAAGAATCTGAAAGCCATCTTCTCATAGGTAAATAGTAGGATGTGGCGGGAGAGAGCTACCTTTAACTCAAACTATATGGCAATTGAGCCTACCGCCCCATCAGGTGAGCAATAAGCGATGCAGTTATTACTTGGGTATTCGCATGCTCGTGATGACCATGTCAATACATGATATTCTCGATAAGAAGGTACCGTCCGGTAGCCTGGTGAATCTCCAGGGTAAGGTTGGACAGATATTGCCTGCCTTCGCGTTAGGAGATTTGGCTTATGAGAGGTTTGTACTGGAGGATGATACTGGCAAGTTGACCGTGATCGCTCCAAGTTCCCCTAGGTATATACTCCCAGGAGATAAGATCAAGGTGGAGGGAAGGGTCAGGCCATGTCCCTATGCTCTCTCAGTCTCATGCTTGGAGACTACCTTCGATGATATCAAGATATTAGAATGGAAGTGGATAGATCCGAGGTTCAGGCAGGAGATAGATAAGAAAGGAGAATTTAGTGTGAATGCATTACTTCAGATAACCGAGTTTGATAATGAAGTACTGAGGGGGGTTATTGAGACAGATCTAGACCCATTAAAGATGAGAAGCAAGTTAGAGGAGAACGCGTCCTCCGGGAAGGGAATCAGCTACTTAGTAGATACCTTAGCTGCTATGACCATGTATTCTATCTTCCTTCGAGATCTAAATGCTGCTAAGACTGTCAAGGAAGTTCTCTACATGTCAGAGTCTATTAATGTCCCAAAGGAGGAGAAGAGAGTCTTGGAGGTGTTAGGTAGGATGGTAGATTCCTTGGTGAGTAGGGAAGGTCTTGCTCCCTATGTACAGCCACCAGAGACCACTAAGGGCATAGTTGAGAGGTATCCTATAGCTAGCAAGGATGAAGTATCTACCCTACCTCATCTAGCCTCCCTTGCAAATGATCTCCTGAATGAAGTTAAAGGAGGAAAGAAGGAGTTCATCCTTATAGAGGTGGCAAGTAATGATCAGCTAGCTGAGGCTAGGAGATTAGCCGAAATAGTTGCAGGAGCTACAGGAGCCAAGCTTTACTATATGTCATACTCCTCTATAAGCTCTACTAGGGGAATAGCCGATGTGCTTTCCGACCTAAAGACGATCCCAAGCGGTCTAGAAGGTGGAAAGGTAGTATTCTATTTAGAAGGCCTAGAAATGCTCGTTCCCAGTGAGAGAGCACTTGAAATGATGAAGGTACCTCCTGAAGGTGTTCAGGGAATGAAGGTTCTTAAGGCGGAGGTTCTCAAGGCGATGGAGGAAATTCTCGGGAAGGCATGGGTGATAGCAGCAACAACATCGAAGATGATGCTAGATGAGAACTTGGTTGAAAAAGCATCTAAGGTAGTATCGGGAAGCGCGGGAGCATCAATATCCAGCGAATCTCAAGGTTACACTATGTGATGTGATCAATCTCTCAGAATAGTCATTATAGGTCTCCTAGTTCCTTCAGCAACTTTTTTCAATATGCTCCTACTCACAATCTTTTCCAGCCCCTTTTTCCTCCTCTTAAACATTATTATTAGGTCATACTTGCCTTCCTCAGACTCCTCCAATATTGCATTGGCCACGTTCCTAGCTTCGGCTACTAGGATCTTAGTTTGTATGCCTAAGCCCCTCAGCTCTTTTGCTAAGTCCTTCAGCCAATCAGGTGTGCTTATCTCTACATCAAGAGGCATCGTTATCGGGACTTTGACCACGTGAAAGAGGGTCAGTTCGCTTTCTCCCTCTAACTGCGAGAGAGTAGCTACTATCTCCTTTGCGCTCACCATCTCTTTGAGAGGGAGGAGAATCTTTTTCAGTTGAATCACTATGACTATGATCCAGCAATCGTTTTAAGTTCTTTCCGTGAGTTCACTTAGATAGAGATGAGAATTCCGGAGGATCCAATGATGTCATTTGTGAGGGGCAGTTATAGGCTACTAATCCTCGCTTTGCTTGAGAGTTCAATGATGTATGGCTATCAGATATTAAAGATTTTGGAGGGAACGACAGGTCAGAGGCCTAAGATAAGCACTCTCTACTCCATACTGAAAGATATGGAGGAGGATGGATTCCTAAGATCTAGGATGGAGAAGGCTAAAAGGATATACCAGTTGACAGAGAAGGGAAGGAAAACCCTCAACGAGTTTAGGTCAAAGCTAGGGGATGGAGCCCTCAGAATAATAACCCTCCTAATGGGATTTAGAGTCTCCTCGCCTTGATTGCAACAAATGTGCCAAGTAGAACTTTTTTAGCCTTTACAATTTCGAACTGTTCTCCTATCTTCTCTATAAGCTCTCTTGCTGCTAGCATGCGCTTGAATGTTGGGTATAAAGCCTTCCAAGGTGTATTGAAGCTCCCATAGATAGGAATTGAGATTGCAGGGACGAGGGTCTTTAAATAGAGACCTACTATGGATGAGAAGAACTTGTTATCAGGCTTCGCAAGATCTAGGATTAGGAGTACTCCACCAGGTCTTAATACTCTTTTAAACTCCTCTAAAGCTTTGTAGAAATCTTTGGCATCTCTTAAGGAGTAGGAAGCAGTTACCAAATCTACAGAACTATCTGGAAGAGGGATGGATTCAAAGGTCGCTTCTATAAAGCTCAGCTTCACATCTCCAGCTATACTCCTTAGATTATTGAAGGCAGCTTTTAGCATAGAGGGGAGAGGATCCAAGCAATAAAGCCTTCCACTCTTCATTTTCTTGAGAATATGACGAGATAGATTCCCTGGACCGCATCCAGCATCTAGCACATCGATTTCATCATCAAATTTTATCGTATCTACCAGCTTGCGCCTCATAAGATCGCTGTAGCCAAAGGTTATGATTCTATTTACTTTCTCATATCTTTTAACAGTTTTATCGAGAGCTCCTATCGTTTTCTTCCAAACTTTATCTCCTAAGCCCACGAAAAGAGATCCATGGGATGAGATTAAAATATTTCCATGTCTTGAGAGTCGCTATAAAAGGTTGCTAATGTCCAACAGATGGGTATAGATCTCTGGAGCTAGCTTATTCATTCCATCCATCTACTAGCACATACTTGAAGATCGCTGAGAATATAATGGCGACCCTGCAGGCCTTCATTCCCGATCATTTAGTAGAGAATGCATATTTATGATAGTGGAGAGAGTATATCCTAGTTAATTGTACTATAACATGAACATGAGACCTATTGAGGCCACTTGCCCTGCTTGTCATAATCTCATGATAACTCTCTGCGATGGAGCATGTTCTTGGGATTACAAAGCTCGTCTTCATGCCTAAGCTATCGTCTAATTACTTTGATATAGCGTAAGCAATAAAAACCTAGATCATTGTTCTAAACTCTTTTCCGTCTTTTTTGCATATTATTTGGGCGATATTCCTTCCAGATAATGCCACCGTAGGTAATCCCCCACCTGGCTCTACCCACTGCCCTGCCATATAGAAATTTTCTAATCCCGGCAGAGTCTTCCTTATTCTCTTTCCAAATATTTTCGGCGTGGGCATCCATCCTTCAAAACTTCCTTTCCAGTTATTTGTGTACCTGAAATATGTGATGGGTGTTGCCACATCCAAAACTTCAATCTTATCTGATATATTCCCAAGTTTTTCATCCAATATTTTTATAGCGTCATTGGCTAAATTTTTCTTCTCATTATTGTATTTCCTCACATCCTCTTTTCTGAGATTTGCCCAGTAGTCATAATCTGCCGGGAGAGTAACTATTATTGGTGTCTTTCCTGCAGGTGCTAAATTTGGGTCAAAATTGTAAATCTCTGCATATATTCTA